>NZ_VRVD01000696.1:0-2323 GCF_008040015.1 Methylobacterium sp. WL18
CCACCGGGGCGGCCGTCGCCGGCGGTGGCGGCGAAGTGACGGGTCTGGGCGTGGGCGTCACGACGGCGCCCTGTCCGCTCGACGTGCCCTGCGAAGCGTCGGTCATCCCGGGATGATCCCCTGGTTCGAGGTAAGGCCGTTCGGTCGAAGAGGCGCCCGCCGATCCGGTCCGGACCGGCGGGCGTCAAAGGTCTTCAGATGAGCTTGGCCATCGCCACGGCGGTGTCGGCCATGCGGTTCGAGAAGCCCCACTCGTTGTCGTACCAGGTCAGGATACGCACCAGAACGCCATCCATCACCTTGGTCTGGTCGAGGTGGAAGGTGGACGAGTGCGGATCGTGGTTGAAGTCGATCGAGACGTTCGGCTGGTCGGTCACGCCGAGCACGCCCTTGAGCGGGCCGGCGGCGGCCGCCTTGATCGCGTCGTTGATCTCCTGGACGGAGGTGGCGCGCTTGGCCGTGAACACCAGGTCCACCGCCGAGACGTTCGGGGTCGGCACGCGGATCGCGGTGCCGTCGAGCTTGCCCTTCAGCTCCGGCAGGACCAGGCCCACGGCCTTGGCGGCGCCCGTGGAGGTCGGGATCATCGAGAGCGCGGCGGCGCGACCCCGGTAGAGATCCTTGTGCATCTGGTCCAGCGACGGCTGGTCGTTGGTGTAGGAGTGGATCGTGGTCATGAACCCGCGCTCGATGCCCACGGCCGCGTCCAGCACCTGGGCGACCGGCGCCAAGCAGTTGGTGGTGCAGGAAGCGTTCGAGACGACGAGGTGCTCGGCGGTCAACTTGTCGTGGTTGACGCCGTAGACCACGGTGAGGTCGGCGCCGTCGGCCGGCGCCGAGACCAGCACGCGCTTGGCGCCGGCGTCGAGATGGGCCTTGGCCTTGTCCTTCGCGGTGAAGATGCCGGTGCACTCGAGCGCGATGTCGACGCCGAGATCGCAGTGCGGCAGCTCGGCCGGGTTGCGCACGGCGGTGACCTTGATGCGCCGGCCGTTGACCACCAGGAACTCGCCGTCCACCGCGACCTCGCCGGGGAACCGGCCGTGCACGGAATCGAAGCGGAGCAGGTGGGCGTTGGTCTCCACCGGGCCGAGATCGTTGATCGCCACGACCTCGATGTCGGTCCGGCCGGATTCCGCGATGGCGCGCAGGATGTTGCGGCCGATGCGTCCAAACCCGTTGATGGCAACCTTCGTCACGGTGTGACTCCTTCCTGCTGCGGAGCACCGCGCACCGGGCCGGTCGCCCGGTCCTCGGCGCAGTGTCGTTCGTGTGGCCTCATCCTGTCCGAAAGCCGAAACCCGCCTTTCGGGATGACGCCGGGGCGGCCCGCCTCCAGGCCGACCGGGCGGGGCCGATCTGGGCGGGCGGGTTTGAACCTGTGATGAACCGGGCCGCGAGAGGCCGGGCCGCTCCGGCCGCGCCCATCGGATCCGACGGCGTTGGCTGAGGCCACGGGACTGTCACGGATCGGCCTTCCAGCCTATCTGAAGCGGCCCCTTCCGGGAGCGCGCGGCTGTCTAACATGGCGTCTCCACCTGTCAAACGCACGCCCGTGACAAACACGGGCCTATTCCACATCCGATAGACAGGGTTGTGCGGCGGCGATTGCTGAGCCGTAACGGCGCGGACACGCACCAACATTTCGGACTGGAATTCCGGACGCATCCGGCCGAAACTTACGGCCCCGAAGCATCGTCGCCTGAAAGCCCGCGCGGTCGGGACGATGCGCCCGGCGAGCGGAGCCCCATGGCCGACGGCAGGACGGACACGAACCCCATCGACGCGGCCTTCGCCCGGCTTGACGCCGCGTTGAGCCGCCTGGACGCGGTGGTGGCCCGCCGCCTGGAGGCCGAGGCCGAACCCGACGACCGGGACGCCGAGCTGGCGCTGATGGACGAGGACCGGGCCCGGCTCGCCGCCGCCCTCGACGCCGCCAGCGCGCATCTGGCCGATGTCGAGGCCACGACCGGACTGGTCGGCCAGCGGCTCGACCGCGCGATCCAGACCGTCCAGGGCGTGCTCGGCCGGGCCTGACCGGTTCCGTCCAGCGCCGCCGTCCATCGGAGCGATCCTTGCCCCAGATCAACGTGACCATCGACGGAAAGCTCTACCGCATGGCCTGCGGCGCCGGCGAGGAGGACCACCTCACCGGGCTGGCCGAGGGTTTCGGCGCCCGCATCGGCGAGATGCGCCAGAGTTTCGGCGAGATCGGCGACATGCGCCTCCAGGTGATGGCCGCCCTGACCATCGCCGACGAGCTGGCCGAGCTGCGCACCCGCCACGCCGCCCTGGAGGCCGAGACGGCCGAGCTGCGCAAGGC
>NZ_VRVD01000697.1:0-2319 GCF_008040015.1 Methylobacterium sp. WL18
GGCGTGCTCGCTCGCGGCGTTGCCGGCCTTGGCTCGGGCGGCCACGCCCTGGAGGATGCCGACCAGACGGAACAGGTTGTAGGCGAAGTACCAGTCGAGGTCGGGCAGGGCCGCCCGGTCCGCGGCCCGGCAGTAGAGCGCCACCGCCTCCTCCCGGGTCGGGATGCCGAGCGCCGGCAGATCGAGGCCGCCGAGACCGCTGCGCCCGTCCGCCGGCAGTTCCCAATGCATCAGCAGGTAGCTGAAGTCGGCGAGGGGATCGCCGAGCGTCGACAGCTCCCAGTCGAGCACCGCGCTGACGCCGCCATCGGGGGAAAAGATCAGGTTGTCGAGGCGGTAATCGCCGTGGACGATGGAAGTGCCCTGCTGCTCGGGCACGGTGCGGGGCAGCCACGCGATCAGGCGCTCGACATCCTCCAGCCGGCCGTCCTCGGCGGCGCGGTACTGACGGGTCCAGCGATCGACCTGCCGGGCGAAGTAGTTGCCGGACTTGCCGTAATCGGCGAGGCCCGCCGCCTCCGGATCGATCGCGTGGAGGCGCGCGAGCGTCGCGATCATGCCGGCATAGTGCCGGTGCCGGGCATGCGGGTCGAGGCCGGGCAGGGCGCCGTCCCAGTGCACGCTGCCGCCCACCGCTTCCATCACGTAGAAGGCCGCGCCGATTATTTCGGAGTCTTAGCAGAGCGCGAAGGGCCTGGGAACCGGGAACCCCTCGCCGTACAGCGCGCCGATCACCCGGAACTCGCGCTCCACCGCGTGCGCGGAGGGCAGGAGCGGCCCGAACGGCTTGCGCCGCAGCACGTAGGCCTGGCCGGGCGTCTCCAGCCGGTAGGTCGGGTTCGACTGGCCGCCGCGGAACTGCTGCAGGTTGAGCGGCCCGGCATAGTCTCGGACGTATTCGGCGAGCCAGGCGGCCAGCCGGGCCTCGTCGATCCGATGGCGCGGCTCGACCGGCTTCACGCCGGAGAAGGCGTCGGGGCCGCTCATGCACTCTCCCGGGCGTTGGTGTAGCGCCCGAATTCGAGCCGGGCGATGGAGCGGTTGTGCACCTCGTCCGGCCCGTCGGCCAGCCGCAAGGTGCGAATGTGGGCGTACATCCTGGCCAGTCCGAAATCCTCGGACACGCCGGCGCCGCCATGGGCCTGGATCGCGTCGTCGATCACCTTGAGGGCGATCCGCGGGGCGGCGACCTTGATCATGGCGATCTCGAGCTTGGCGCCCTTGGCGCCGACCTTGTCCATCATGTCGGCGGCCTTCAGGCAGAGCAGGCGGGTCATCTCGATGTCGATCCGCGCCTCCGCGACCCGCTGCTCCCAGACCGACTGCTCGCTGATGCGCTTGCCGAAGGCGACCCGCGAGACCAGGCGCCGGGCCATCGCTTCGAGGGCCGCCTCGGCGACCCCGATGGTGCGCATGCAATGGTGGATGCGCCCCGGCCCGAGCCGCCCCTGCGCGATCTCGAAGCCGCGCCCCTCGCCGAGGATCAGGTTCTCGGCCGGGACGCGCACGCCTTCCAGCACCACCTCGCCGTGGCCCTTGGGCGCGTCCTCGTAGCCGAAGACCGGCAGCAGGCGCTCGACCCGCAGGCCGGGCGTGTCCATCGACACGAGGATCTGGGATTGCTGCCGGTGGCGGGGCGCATCCGGGTCGGTCTTGCCCATCAGGATCGCGATCCTGCAGCGCGGGTCGCCGACCCCGGTGGACCACCATTTGCGCCCGTCGATGACGTAGTGGTCGCCGTCGCGGCGGATCGCGGTCTCGATGTTGGTGGCGTCCGAGGAGGCGACGTCGGGCTCGGTCATCAGGAAGGCCGAGCGGATTTTTCCGTCCATCAGCGGCTGCAGCCACATCTCCTTCTGGGCCGGGCTGCCGTAGCGGTGCAGCACCTCCATGTTGCCGGTGTCGGGCGCCGCGCAGTTGAAGCATTCCGATGCGATCCCGACCTTGCCCATCGCCTCGGCGCAGAGCGCGTAATCGAGGTTGGTCAGGCCGGCGCCGCGGTATTCATCGGTGTCGTGCTCGGGGGAAGGCGGCAGGAACAGGTTCCACAGCCCTTCCCCGCGGGCTTTGTCCTTCAGCCGTTCCATCGTGGGCGAGGGTTCGCGGCTCGCCGCCCGCTCGGCCGCCACCGCGGCGGCGGCGGGCTGGATCGCGTCGGCGATGAAGGCGTGCACCCGGGTCAGCCAGTGCGTCTGGGATGGGGAGAGGTCGAAATCCACGGTGTCCGCTCCCGAGTTTCGTTCCGATGGGATCCGCGCCTCTCCCTCCCCCCTTTGCGGGGGAGGGTGGGCCGGCCGTCAGGCCGGGTCGGGAGAGGGG
>NZ_VRVD01000698.1:0-2311 GCF_008040015.1 Methylobacterium sp. WL18
GCCCGGGCCGCCTCGGCCTGGGCGAGCTGATCCTGCGCGCGGGCCTGCCGGCGGCCGAGCAGAACCAGCGCGAGCAGGCCGAGATCGAGCAGGAACGCCGCCACCCCCACGATGGTCGCCTGCTGGTGCGCGGCCGCCAGGCAGGCCTCCGCGGTGCGGCTGATGCTGAGGACCAGCGGGTAGTTCTTCAGGGCGTGGGCGGCGATGAGCCGATCCTGGCCGTCGATCGGGCTGACGGTGCGCAGGACGCCGCCCTGCGCGGTCCGGGCGGTGATCAGGGATGCGCCCGCGCGGGGGAAGATCCGGCCGATCGTCCCCTCGCGGTGCGGATGCCGGACCAGCAGCATGCCGTCGTTGCGGAACAGGGACACCACGGCGTCGTCCGCCGGCGCGATCTGATCGTACAGGCCCTCGAAATAGCTCAGCTCGACCGCGCCCAGGATCAGGCCCAGGAACGTGCCGTCCGGGGCCGCGACCTTCCGGGCGATGTAGATCGTCCAGGCGCCGTCCCCCCGGTTCGGGACCGGGCGGCCGACGTAGCGCTGCAGGGTCGGGTCGGCGGACAGCGCCTTGAAGTAGTCCCGGTCGGCGATGTTGACGGCCGGGATCGGCCAGTAGCGGCTGAAGTTGAGCAGCCGTCCGGTCCGGTCCACCAGGGTGATGGCGTTCGCCTGCGGCAGCGCCGCGATCCAGGTCTTCAGCGCCGTGTGCATGGACGGACGGGACGCCGCCTCGGCATAATGCTCGCCGTCGGCGATCCCCGCCTGGCGGAACTCGGCCAGCACGGCGTCCTGGACGAGTTCGATCGCCTGCAGCGCCCGGTCCGCCTGGTCGGCCAGGACCGTGGCGAGGCCGCCGAGGCTGCGCTCGTTGTCGTCGACCGCGCGCGTCTCCAGGTGGGCGATGAACAGGGCGGCCGCGGCCGTGATCACCAGCGCGAGACCGATGGCCGTCCAGGCGCGCAGATCGCAGGTGTGCCGCCACCGCAGCCGGCGCAGATGCCGGGCCGCCCGAGCGACGAACAGGAAGATTGACTTCGAACCCACCAGGTCACGCTCAGACTACGCTCTATAATAGGGCTATATTGTCCCCGTTAATGAGTTGTTGTGCCGAATGCGTAAACCGGCGGACAATCCTGTCATACATCCTTCTCGATGGATGGCCGCCCGCGTTCGCGAACAGGAGGGCGCGAACGCGGGAAGCGGGCGCGGCGCCCGGTTCGCCTTTCGGCGGGGCGCGTCCGCTCCCTGCCCCGTCCCGAACGGACGAGGCGGGCGCCTACCCGGCCGCGCGCAGGGCCGGGACCGGTGTCAGCCACGCGCCGGTCTCCGGGCGCTCCGCCATGAGGCGCGTCAGGGCGGCGGCCGGCATCGCCCGCCCGTAGTGGAAGCCCTGGCCGACCTTGCAGCCCAGCGCCCGCAGGACGACCTCCTGGCCCTCGGTCTCGATGCCCTCGGCGACCGTGTCGAGGCCGAGGTCGTTGCCCATCCGGATGATCGCGCGGGTGATCGCGGCGTCGTTGGCCTCGGTGAGCAGGTCGCTCACGAAGGTGCGATCGATCTTCAGGGTCGTCAGCGGGAAGCGCTTGAGGCTGCTCAGCGAGGCGTAGCCGGTGCCGAAATCGTCGAACGCGATCCGAACGCCCATTGCGCGCAGGTCCCGGATCGTCCCGAGGGTGCGGTCGTCGTTCTGCAGCACGACCCGCTCGGTGATCTCCAGCTCCAGCGCCTCCGGCGGGACCCGGTGGCGGGCCAGCGCGTCGGAGACCTCGCGGACGAGGTTTCCCGTCTTGAACTGGGCGGAGAACAGGTTCGCCCCGACCCGGAACGGCGGCAGTCCCTGGTCCCGCCAGGCCGCGATCTGCCGGCAGGCGGCGTCCAGCACCCAGGCGCCGACCGGGAGCGCCAGCGGGCTCATCTTGATGGCCGGGAGGAACGTGCCGGGCAGGAGCAGGCCGCGCTCCGGGTGCTGCCAGCGGAGCAGGGCCTCGGCGCCGACGAGCCGGCCGCTCGTGAGGCAGATCTGCGGCTGGTAGTGCAGCACCAGCTCGTCGCCGTGCAGGGCGCGCAGCAGCGCGTCCTGGGTGTTGCGCAAGGCCGCCGCGGCATGGCGCATCTCGGAGGCGAACATCCGGGCGGCGCCGCCGCCCTCCTGCTTGGCCCGGTACAGCGCGAAATCGGCGCTGGCGAGCAGCTCCTCTCCGTCGCGGCCGTGCTCGGGGGCGAGGGCGAAGCCGATGCTCGCGCCGGCCCGCAGCACGTGCGTCCCGACCACCACCGGGTCCGCCAGCGCGGCCAGGATCGCGGTGGCG
>NZ_VRVD01000699.1:0-2297 GCF_008040015.1 Methylobacterium sp. WL18
CGCTCCACCTCGTGACGCCCCCCGGCGACCCGCGGCCGGCCCGGATCAGCGCGCTGCTGGGCTATCTCGGGCAGACGCTCGCCCAGGCGCCCTGGGCCGGCCCGGCGCCGGGATAGGGCCGCCGCCACGGGCGGCGTGAGCGGACATCGAAGGCGTGCGCGGGCTGAAACCCTAACCTGCGTGAGTGCCGGTCAGCCAAGAGCACAGGACAAGAGCACCGGACCATCGCGGCCCGACTATGTCCCTACGGTTGCTACACTTTGAATGACTTTATACAAAACTTCTTGACTCGCACGAGTGTATCTGGCGAAATCAAATCGCTTGATGACCCGACCTTTCCAGGGATGGCCGGGGCCGAAACCGATCGACGCGCGTCCGCCCGCGTCCGGCATCCGCTCCAACCGCGTGCCCGGCTTGTGCCCTCGAGCCCCGTCCGTTCGAGGCCCCGATGCTGACCGCGGTTCCCTCTCGCTCCGTGCCTGACCGCCTGCGCCACAAGACCGTGGCCGCGGCCGTCGCGGAATCCCTGCGCCAGAGGATCCTGACCGGCGAGTTCCCGGCCGGCACGCAGCTGCGCCAGGACGCGCTGGCGGAGGAGTTCGGGATCAGCCGGATCCCGATCCGCGAGGCGCTGCTGCAGCTCGAAGCCACCGGCCTGATCAAGATCATGCCGCATCGCGGGGCCGTGGTCTCGGGCCTGTCGGTGGAGGAGGTCGAGGACATCTTCGCCCTGCGCGTCCGGCTCGAACCCGAGCTGCTGGCCCTCTCGGCGCCGCGCCTCAACGCGCAGGACCTCCAGGGCCTGCGCGACCTCACCGAGGAATACGGCGCCGCCCTGGAGGCCGGCGAGATCCTGCTCTGGGGCGAGTTGAACCGGCGCTTCCATCTCGACCTGCTGCGGCATGCCGGGCGCCCGCGCTCGCTGACCATCGTGGCCAGCCTGCTGCAGGATTGCGACCGCCCGACCCGGCTGCAGCTCTCGGCCTCCGGGGACGTCGCCCGCGCCGACCGGGAGCACCGGGAGATCCTCGCCCTGTGCGAGGCCGGCCAATTCGACGCGGCCGCCGACCACCTGCGCCGCCACATCGAGTTCGCCGCGCAATCCCTGATCGCGATCTACCGGCGCGCCCTCACGCCGTAAGGCGGCAGGCCGGGATCACCGGGGCCGCCTTACGGGCCGGCCGTCGGTCGAGCCGGATCGTCGAGCGCGATGCGCGGACGAAGACGCCTCCTGAAATGGATCACCCGCCCGGCAAGGTCGGCGCGGCGCCTTGGTTTCCAAGGCTGTCGCGACTGCGATAGGACGGGGTGCGCGCGGTCGCCCGGCGGGCGGCCTTCAGCACGGGTGGGGATGCCATGGCAGGCAAGGACGAAGCGACATGGCGGGTCGGCGTCCTGTTCTCCCGCAGCGGGGTCAGCGGCGTCACCGAGACCGAGCACTTCCTCGGCACCGCCCTGGCGATCGAGGAGATCAACACGGCCGGCGGCGTGCTCGGGCGGCCGATCGAACCGATCTGCTACGATCCGGCCGGCGACAACGACGCCTATCGGTCCTATGCCCGCCGGATGCTCGCCGAGGACGGGGCCGAGGTGGTCTTCGGATGCTCGCTCTCGGCCAGCCGCAAGTCGGTGCTGTCCACCGTCGAGCGGCACAACGGCCTGCTCTGGTACCCGTCGATCTACGAGGGCTTCGAGTACTCGGAGAACATCATCTACACGGGCGCGACCCTCAACCAGAACGTCTTCGCGTTGGCGGACTACCTCCTGCAGGAGCATGGCCCCCGGATCTTCCTGATCGGGTCCGACTACATCTACCCGCGCGAGTCGAACCGGGTGATGCGCGACCTCGTGGAGGCCAAGGGCGGGACCATCGTCGGCGAACGCTACGCGCCCCTCGATGCCGACGATGCGGCCCATGCCGACATGGTCGCCGAGATCCGCCATGCGGCGCCGGACGCGGTGTTCTCCACCGTGGTCGGGCGCGGCGCCGAGCGGCTCTACCGGGCCTACGCGGCATCGGGGATCGACCGGAGGCGCTGCCCGATCGCCAGCCTGACCCTGGCGGAGGGACAGATCCGGGCGATCGGCCCGGACCTGTGCAGCAGCCACGTCCTGGCGGCCTCGTATTTCGCGGCGCTTGCGGGCGAGGAGAACCGACGCTTCGTCGCCGCCTTCCGGACCCGGTTCGGGTCCGAGCGCCCGACCAGCATGTGGTCTGAGACCGCCTACGCGCAGGTGCATCTCTTCGCCCGCGCGCTGGCGGAGGCCGGCACCCTCGATGCCGAGCGCCTCGGCGC
>NZ_VRVD01000069.1:0-13965 GCF_008040015.1 Methylobacterium sp. WL18
GCGTTCCGGGGCGACAGGCTGCGCAGCCGCTCCTCGATGTCGTCGCGGTAGTAGCGCTTGACGGTCTCGTCGCGGATCGTGGCGACGGTGGCCCGCAGCGTCTGCGTCAGCCCGGCCCGGCGCTCGGGCGTATCGGCCGGCCCCGATTCGAGCGCCCGGCGCCAGAGCAGTTCCGACAGGGGCAAAGCAGCCTGCAGCACCTGGTCGATCGCCCCGGGACCGCCCGAGCGCAGCAGGTCGTCGGGATCCTGACCGCCCGGCAGCAGGGCGATCCGCAGCGAACGGCCGGGTTCCAGGGCCGGCAGGGCGATGTCGAGCGCCCGGAAGGCCGCCCGCTGCCCGGCCTTGTCGCCGTCGAAGCACAGGATCGGCTCGTCGGCGTGGCGCCAGAGCAGAGCCAGCTGCTCCTCGGTGAGTGCAGTGCCCAGCGGCGCCACGGTCTCGGGATGGCCGGCCAGCGTCATGGCGATGACGTCGACATAGCCCTCGACCGCGATGATCGAGCTGCGCTCGTGGGAGGCTTTGCGGGCACCGTGGAGGTTGTAGAGCGTCCGGCCCTTGTGGAAGAGCGGCGTCTCGGGCGAATTCAGGTACTTGGCGCGCACCTCCTTGGAGAGCGCCCGCCCCCCGAAGGCGACGACCCGGCCGCGGGTATCGGTGATCGGGAACATCACCCGGTCGCGGAAATAATCGTACGGGACCGAGACATCCTCGCCGCCGGCGAGCAGGCCCAACTCGACCATCAGCGCCTTGTCGACCCCCTGCCCGGCCAGGTGGTCGCGGAGGGCGTAGCGTTCGTTCGGCGCGTAGCCGAGCCGGAAGGCTCGCTGCGTCTCGTCCTTGAGCCCCCGGCGTTCGAGATAGGCCCGCGCCTCGCTGCCCGGCCCGGCCCGCAGGCGGTCCTCGAACCACCGCGCGGCCATCTCCATGACCTCGATCGCCCCGGCGCGCTGCTTCTCGGCGACGCGGGTATCTTCCGTGGGCGCCGGCAGGCTCACGCCGGCCTCGCTCGCCAGCCGCTCCACGGCCTCGGGAAAGCTCAAGCCCTCCGTTTCCATCAGGAACGTGAAGATGTCGCCGTGCTTGGACGACGAGAAGCAATGATAGAACTGCTTCTGATCGTTGACGTAGAAGGACGGCGTCTTCTCGGCGTTGAACGGCGACAGGCCGCGCCACTCGCGGCCGGCCTTCTTCAACTGCACCCGCCGCCCGACCACGGCGGAGGCCGGCAGCCGGGCGCGGATCTCTTCCAGGATGTGGGGCGGATAGCGCACGGGGCCTGCGGATCGACTGCCTGACCGCCGAGTATAGAGCGCCCGGGCGGTCCGAGTCCCGCCCGGTCATTCGGCAGTTCGGCCGGGCGGGGATTGTGGGGAGAAATGTCGCCGCTCGATCATACCGATCTGCCTCAGTGGGATCGCTTCCCTCCGGCGGAAACGTATATACAATCGTATCGACGACGGTTCGATTCTTGGCTACGATGATGCCGACAGCTGGGTTCGCTTGGGACGAGCGCAAGCGAGTCGTGAACATCGAAAAGCACGGCATCGATTTCCGCGATGCCGCCGGCATTTTCGACGGTCCGCATCTGACGGTCGAAACGATCCGGAACGGCGAAACGCGGAAGGCGAGCCTGGGTCGAGTCGCTCACTCGGTCATCGCAGTGGTTGGACCGATCGGGCGGGCGTCGTACGGATCATCTCGGCAAGAGCTGCGAGGCGACATGAGAGACAAGCCTACACGGCGCGCTTCGGACACTGATCGCGCGGCCGGCCAGACGGACTGGGACCGAATCGCTACCCTCGGCGACGCCGAGATCGCTGCCGCCGTGGCGGATGATCCCGATGCTGCGCCTCTCGATATCGACTGGTCGCGCGCCGAGGTCGTGATGCCGCCGCGCAAGGTTCCCGTCTCGATCCGGCTGGACACCGACGTGCTCGATTATTTCAAGCACGAGGGTGCCGGCTACCAGAGCCGGATCAACGCGGTGCTGCGCAGCTACATGGCCGCACGGATCGCCCGAGGGAGCGACGACTGAGCCTCAGCCCTTCGCTGCCAGCGCGGCCTTCACCAGCCCGCTCGCCTTGCCGAAATCCATCCGGCCCGCGAAGGTGCCCTTCAGGGCGGCGATGACCCGGCCCATGTCCTTCTGGCCCGCGGCGCCGGTCTCGAGGATCGCGGCGTCGACCGCCGCCTTCATCTCGGCCTCGTCCATCTGCTTGGGCAGGAACGCCTCGATGATCGCGATCTCGGAGCGCTCGTTGGCGGCGAGTTCCGGACGTCCGCCCTGCTCGTAGACCGTAGCCGATTCGGTGCGCTGCTTGATCATCTTCTGGAGCAGCGACAGGATCTCCTCGTCGGAGGCGGGCTCCTTGCCGAGGCCGCGGGCCTCGATGTCCTTGTCCTTGAGGGCGGCCTGGATCATCCGCACGGTGGCGAGCTTGTCCTTGTCGCCGGCCTTCATGGCCTCCTTCATCTCGGTGGTGAGGCGGGCGCGCAGCATCTCGATGAACCTTTTGACGGGAGAAACGGGGGGCTGGCCTGCACTTTGCGGGTGTTGAGCCTCGTCGGCCGCACGGCCACATTGACCCCATCGCGGGCCGCTCGCTAAGAGCGCCGCACACGATCATGCCGCCAGCCGAGCGTACCGCATCGCGGTGCCTGCCTTCGGCCGGACATAAGCGAGACCGACCCGATGCTGCAAGACGCCGCCGCGCAGGCCTCCAAACCCGCCGCACCCGAGCCCTGGGCGGAGCCCGTCGCCACGGCCCTGCTGGTGCTGGCGGACGGGACCATCCTGGAGGGCTTCGGCATCGGCCGGACGGGAATCGCCGACGGCGAGGTCTGCTTCAACACGGCGATGACCGGGTACCAGGAGATCCTGACCGACCCGTCCTATGCCGGGCAGATCGTCACCTTCACGTTCCCGCATATCGGCAATGTCGGCACCAACGACGAGGATCTGGAAAGCCTCGAGGCGGCCCCGGCCTCGGGCGTGCGCGGCACCGTGATCGCCTCGGCGGTGACCAAGCCGTCGAGCTGGCGGTCGTCGTCGCATCTCGACGGCTGGCTCGACGCCCGCGGCATCGTCGGCATCACCGGAATCGACACCCGGGCGCTCACCGCCCGCATCCGCGACCATGGCATGCCCAACGCCGTGATCGCCAACGATCCCGAAGGCCGGTTCGACCGGGAGGCCCTGAAGGCGCGCGCCGCGGCGCTGGCGCCGATGGAGGGCTTGGACCTCGTGCCGCCGGTGACCAGCCGCGCGAACTCGGAATGGTCGGAGACCATCTGGGCGCTCGGCGACGGCTACGGCAAGCGCGCGCCCGGCGAGGGCCTGAAGGTGGTGGCGATCGATTACGGCGTGAAGCGCAACATCCTGCGGCTGCTGGCCCAGGCCGGCTGCGACGTCACCGTGGTGCCGGCCACCACCAGCGCCGAGGAGATTCTGGCGCTGAAGCCGGACGGTGTGTTCCTGTCCAACGGCCCCGGCGATCCGGCGGCGACCGGCGCCTACGCCGTGCCGGTGATCCGCAAGCTGCTGGACGAGAAGGTGCCGACCTTCGGCATCTGCCTGGGCCACCAGCTCATGGGCCTCGCGCTCGGCGGCCGGACGCTGAAGATGGGCCAGGGCCATCATGGGGCGAATCACCCGGTCAAGGACAAGACCACCGGCCGCGTCGAGATCGTCTCGATGAACCACGGCTTCGCGGTGGATCCCGCGAGCCTGCCGGCCAGCGCGGTCGAGACCCACGTCTCGCTGTTCGACGGCTCGAATTGCGGGCTCACCCTCACCGACCGGCCGGCCTTCTCGGTGCAGCACCACCCGGAGGCCTCGCCGGGCCCGCGCGACAGCCACTACCTGTTCGAGCGCTTCGTCGCGCTCATGCGCTCGGGCGCACCGGAGACGGCGAAGGACGCCTGACCGATCGGCGCCGGCGCGGTCCCATTCAGGCCGCGCCGGGGTCACAAAATCCGCGAATTCCGGCGGCCTATAGAACCCATCGACGGGCCGCACATGGCGGTTCCGTCAGGGGGATTGCCGGATGACCATCGACGAGGCGCGCGACGACTTCTCCCGCCTGCACCGGACGTTCACGTTCCATCTCGGTGTCGCGGCCGGCCTCGCCTGGGCGACCGCGCTCTACGCCGCCCTCTACGCCCCCTGGGTGCGCAACATCCGCGCCCTGATCGATCCGGCCGCCGGCCTCGACCGGGTCGAGAGCACGGTCTCCTACCTGTTCGCGATGCCGGCCGTCCTCGCCTTCGCCTGGGTGTCCTTGTATTTCGGCCGCGAGATGCTGCGCCGGGCGCAGACGCTCTCGAACGTCGCGCTCGAATTCGCCGCCGCCGCCCTGGTCGCCTTCGGGATTTTTTATCTGTCCATCGACCGGGCGCTCGCCGCGCTTCACGCCGGGTTCTGAGCGGGGGGCGGCGGACCGCCCCCGCCGGATCCCTACTGCACCTTCTCGAACAGCGGCTCGAAGCGCTTGGCGGCGAGCTTGCCGTGCTGGACCGCCTTGGCCGCCTCGAGGTTGTCCGGCTTGTCGCCGACCTCGATCAGGCCGACCATGCCCATGATGTAGTGCGGCGAGCACTTGAAGCCGTAGAGTCCGGGCTTGTCGAAGGTCACGGCCTCCTCCTTGCCGACCACGGTCTTGAAGGTCGGCGCGCCCTCGGGCGCCATGCCCTTGATGAGTTCGGCGTTGTGGCCCTTGTCGGCCGGCACGAACCGGACCGTGTCCCCGGGCTGAATCTTCACGAAGGCCGGATCGAAGACCATCATCCCGCCGGGGCCGTTGTTGAGCGTCTTGACGGAGACTTCCGCGGCCTGCGCGCCGGCTGCCGCGCCGAGCAGAAGCATCGCCGCGCTGAACGTTTCCCTGATCATCGTCAATCTCGAATTGTTATCGTTTCAATCGACGGACCCGTCGATCGGACGAGCTTTATGGAGCCGGAAACGACTCGGCAATGCCATTCGTCATCCAGCGAAGACTTCAGAATTATTTGAATCTGGCGTGAGACCCGGGGGCGGCGGCAACACCCCCCGCCATCGCCGAACGCGCACGGCCTTCCAATGCGCCGATCCGCCGTGTAAACGCGGCGCTCAACGACAATCCCGCCACGCGCGTCCGGGAGCAGGGCCGATCCGAGCCGTGCCCGATCGGGCGCGCTTGGCCTGAAAAGGCCGCCAATGCCCAAGCGCACCGACATCTCCTCGATCCTCATCGTCGGTGCGGGGCCGATCATCATCGGGCAGGCCTGCGAGTTCGATTATTCCGGGACCCAGGCCTGCAAGGCGCTCCGCGAGGAGGGCTACCGCATCGTCCTGGTGAATTCGAACCCCGCGACGATCATGACCGACCCGGACATGGCGGACGCGACCTATGTCGAGCCGATCACCCCGGAGATCGTCGCCAAGATCATCGAGAAGGAGCGCCCCGACGCGATCCTGCCGACCATGGGCGGCCAGACGGCGCTGAACTGCGCCCTGTCGCTGCAGAAGATGGGCGTGCTCGCCAAGTACGGCGTGCAGATGATCGGTGCCACCGCGGAGGCCATCGACAAGGCCGAGGACCGGAGCCTGTTCCGGGACGCCATGACCAAGATCGGGCTCGACACCCCGAAGTCGGCGCTCGCCAACGCCTCCGCGGCCAAGAAGGCCGACCGGGAGAAGTTTCTGGCCGAGATCGCTAAGATCGAGGCCGCCAACGCCGACCCGGAGGCGCGCGCCGGGGCGATCACGGCCTTCGAGCGCAAGTGGCAGTCCGGCGAGTCCGAGCGGCGCAAGCGCTACAGCGAGCACGCCCTCGGGCAGGCCCTGATCGCGCTGGCCGAGGTCGGCCTGCCGGCGATCATCCGCCCGTCCTTCACCATGGGCGGCACCGGCGGCGGTATCGCGTACAACCGCGAGGAATTCCTCGACATCGTCGAGCGCGGCATCGACGCCTCGCCGACCAACGAGGTCCTGATCGAGGAGAGCGTGCTCGGCTGGAAGGAGTACGAGATGGAGGTCGTCCGCGATAAGGCGGACAATTGCATCATCGTCTGCTCCATTGAGAATATCGACCCGATGGGCGTGCATACCGGCGATTCGATCACCGTCGCCCCGGCCCTGACGCTGACCGACAAGGAATACCAGGTGATGCGCGACGCATCCCTGGCGGTCTTGCGCGAGATCGGCGTCGAGACCGGCGGCTCCAACGTGCAGTTCGCGATCAACCCCGAGAACGGGCGGATGATCGTGATCGAGATGAACCCGCGCGTCTCGCGCTCCTCGGCGCTCGCCTCGAAGGCCACCGGCTTCCCGATCGCCAAGGTCGCGGCCAAGCTGGCGGTGGGCTACACCCTCGACGAGATCGCCAACGACATCACCGGCGGCGCGACCCCGGCCTCGTTCGAGCCGACGATCGACTATGTCGTCACCAAGATCCCGCGCTTCGCCTTCGAGAAATTCCCGGGCGCCGAGCCGACGCTGACCACCGCGATGAAGTCGGTGGGCGAGGCGATGGCGATCGGCCGCTGCTTCGCGGAATCGCTGCAGAAGGCTCTGCGCTCGCTGGAGACCGGGCTCACCGGCCTCGACGAGATCGAGATCGAGGGCCTGGGCCGCGGCGACGACCACAACGCCATCAAGGCGGCGCTCGGCGTGCCGACGCCGGACCGGCTGCTCAAGATCGCCCAGGCCCTGCGGCTGGGCGTCAGCCACGCGGAGGTCCACGCCTCCTGCAAGGTCGATCCGTGGTTCCTGGAGCAGATCCAGGCGATCGTCGATCTGGAGAACCGGGTGAAGGCCCACGGCCTGCCCGGCACCCCCGGGGCGTTCCGCCAGCTCAAGGCCGCCGGCTTCTCGGATTCCCGCCTCGCCGTGCTGGCGAAGATGGAGGAGGCCGAGGTCCGGGCCAAGCGTCGGGCGCTCGGCATCCGTCCGGTGTTCAAGCGCATCGACACCTGCGCGGCCGAGTTCAAGGCGCCGACCGCCTACATGTACTCGACCTACGTCGCCCCCTTCGCCGGCACGGTGGTGGACGAGGCGCAGCCGACCGACGCCAAGAAGATCATCATCCTGGGCGGCGGACCGAACCGGATCGGCCAGGGCATCGAGTTCGACTATTGCTGCTGCCACGCCTGCTACGCGCTGTCGGAGGCCGGCTACGAGACCATCATGGTCAACTGCAACCCGGAGACGGTCTCGACCGACTACGATACCTCGGACCGGCTGTACTTCGAGCCGCTGACCGCCGAGGACGTGCTGGAGATCATCGAGACCGAGCGGCAGGCCGGCACACTGCACGGCGTCATCGTGCAGTTCGGCGGCCAGACCCCGCTGAAGCTCGCCCGCGCCCTGGAGGCTGCCGGCGTGCCGATCCTCGGCACGTCGCCGGACGCGATCGACCTCGCCGAGGACCGCGACCAGTTCAAGCGCCTCCTCGACAAGCTCGGGATGAAGCAGCCGAAGAACGGCATCGCCTACTCGGTGGAGCAGAGCCGGATCATCGCCTCCGAGCTCGGCCTGCCCTTCGTGGTGCGCCCGAGCTACGTGCTGGGCGGCCGGGCCATGGCGATCATCCGCGACGAGAGCCAGTTCGCCGACTACCTGCTCGGCACGCTCCCGAGCCTGATCCCGTCCGACGTCGTCGCCCGCTATCCGAACGACAAGACCGGGCAGATCAACACGGTGCTGGGCAAGAACCCGCTGCTGTTCGACCGCTACCTGTCGGACGCGGTGGAGATCGACGTGGACGCGGTCTGCGACGGGCAGGACGTGTTCATCGCCGGCATCATGGAGCACATCGAGGAGGCCGGCATCCATTCCGGCGATTCCGCCTGCTCCCTGCCGTCGCGCTCGCTCTCCCCGGAGACCATCGCCGAGCTGGAGCGCCAGACCACCGCGATGGCGCTGGCGCTGAAGGTCGGCGGCCTGATGAACGTGCAGTACGCGATCAAGGACGGCGACATCTACGTGCTGGAGGTGAACCCGCGGGCCTCCCGCACCGTACCATTCGTCGCCAAGGTGATCGGCGAGCCGATCGCCAAGATCGCCGCTCGGGTGATGGCCGGCGAGAAGCTCGCGAGCTTCGGCCTCAAGCGCAAGGAGCTGGCCCACATCGCCGTGAAGGAGGCGGTGTTCCCGTTCGCGCGCTTCCCCGGCGTCGACGTCCTGCTCGGACCGGAGATGCGCTCCACCGGCGAGGTGATCGGCCTCGATGCCAGCTTCGGCGTGGCCTTCGCCAAGAGCCAGCTCGGCTCGGGGACGCAGGTGCCGCGCTCCGGCACGGTGTTCGTGTCGGTGCGCGACGCCGACAAGGCCCGGATCCTGCCCAGCGTGAAGCTGCTGTCCGAGCTCGGCTTCTCGATCCTGGCCACCGGCGGGACGCAGAAATACCTGGTCGAGAACGGCGTGCCGGCCGAGCGCGTGAACAAGGTCCTGGAGGGCCGGCCGCACGTGGTCGACTCGATCAAGAACGGTGACATCCAGCTCGTGCTGAACACGACGGAGGGCGCGGGCGCGCTTTCCGACTCGCGCTCGCTCCGGCGCGCGGCCCTCTTGCATAAGGTGCCGTATTACACCACTCTAGCCGGCGCGATGGCGGCGGCCGAAGGGATCAAGGCCTATCTAGAAGGCGATCTCCAGGTTCGTGCCCTGCAAGAATACTTTGCGGCCTGAGCCTCAGGGTCTAGCTGACTTAACTTCGTGGCCCGGGGAGAGTGCTTCACTCTCGGCCGGGCCTCTTCATTGTGGCGCGAGACGATGACGATAGACAAGGTTCCGATCACGGTGCGCGGTTTCGCGGCTCTCGAGGAGGAGCTGAAGCACCGCCAGCAGGTGGAGCGCCAGCGCATCGTCGCGGCGATCGCCGAGGCCCGCGCGCACGGAGACCTGTCCGAGAACGCCGAGTATCACGCCGCCAAGGAGGCGCAGTCCCACAACGAGGGGCGCGTGATGGAACTCGAGAGCATGATCGCGCGCGCCGAGATCATCGACGTCTCGAAGCTGTCGGGCGACAAGATCAAGTTCGGCGCCACCGTGAAGCTCGTCGACGAGGACACGGAGGAGGAGAAGACCTACCAGATCGTGGGCGAGCCCGAGGCCGACGTGCATGCGGGCCGGGTCTCGATCACGTCGCCGATCGCCCGCGCGCTGATCGGCAAGGGTGTCGGCGACACGGTCGAGGTGACGACGCCGGGCGGCGGCAAGTCCTACGAGGTCGTCGGCGTCCAGTTCGGCGGCTGAGCGCGATGCGTGCGCATGTCCGGGGCTGGCTCGCCGGCCTCCTCCTGCTGTGCGGGCTGGTGCCGGCCTCGGCGGCCGGCGACTTTCCGCCGACCGCGACCTTCTCCGACGTCCGGGTCGACGTGCGGCCCCTGCGGGACAAGGGCGCCGGCCTCCAGGCCGACGCGCTCGCGGCCGACCTGAACGCGGCCCTGCGCAAGACGTTCGCCGGGCGGATCGGTGGTGGCGGACCGCGTCTGGTGGTGGTGGTGACGGCGCTGTCGCTGCGCCCCTATGTCGGCGGCGGCGCCCTGCGCGGCCGGGGCGGCAATTTCGAGACCGACTACCTGGAGGGCGAGGCGCTTCTCGTCGGCCGCAACGGGCAGGTGCTCGGGCGTCACCCGCAGATGACCGCGACCCCGTCGAGCTACGGCGGCGCGTGGTACGCCCCGGATTTCGAGGCCCGGCGGCTGGCGGCGATCGCCGACATCTACGCCCAGTGGCTCGCCCGCGACCTGCCGCGGAATTAGCCCCGGCCCGGCCTGCGGTGTAAGGCGTTTTCGATGAGAAGCATCGACGTGCCGGAGGCGACGCCCGCCCCGCCGGCTCAGACATCCGTGCGGCGCGAGCCCCCTCCCGAACTGTCCCACGCCCGGGCCTGGATCATCACCGACGGCAAGGCCGGCGACGAGAACCAGTGCGTCGGCATCGCCGAGACCCTCGGGGTCCCGTTCGAGATCCGCCAGGTCCCGGCCGCCGGCCCGTTCGGATGGGTCGCCCCGTGGGGGCCGATCGACCCGCGCGAGAGCCCGCGCCGCCGCAACGGCGCCCTGTCCGGGCCCTACCCCGACCTGCTGATCGCCTCGGGCCGCCGGGCGGTGCCGTATCTCCGGGCGCTGCGGCGCGCCACCGACGGGCGGACCTTCACGGCCTTCCTCAAGGATCCGCGGACCGGCGCGGACAGCGCCGACTTCATCTGGGTGCCGGATTACGACGACCTGCGCGGCCCCAACGTCTTCACGACCCTGACCGCGCCGCACCTGGTCACCGCCGCCCGGCTGGAGGCGGCCCGGGCCAACCCGGATCCGCGGCTCGCGAACCTCGACGGCCCGCGCGTGGCGGTGCTGGTGGGCGGCGACAGCCGGCACCTGAGCTACCGCAAGACCGACATGCAGCGCCTCGTGGGCGAGTTGCGTAGCCTGATCGACCAGGGCTGCCGGCTGATGGTGACGATCTCCCGGCGCACGCCCAACCCGCTGCGCGACGCGGTCAAGTCGCTCACGGCCGAGACCGGAGGCTTCCTCTGGGACGGGACCGGCGACAACCCCTACGTCGCCATGCTGGCGCTCGCCGAAGCGATCGTGGTCACGTCCGATTCGGCCAACATGGTCAGCGAGGCGGTGGCGACCGGCGCGCCCGTTCTGCTGTTCGACCTGCCGCGTACCTATATCCGGCATCGGCGGATGTTCGCCGGCCTGGCGATCGCCGGGGCGCTGCGGCCGTTCACCGGTCGCTTAGTCGATCTGCCGTACAAGCCGATCGACGCGACCCCGGTGATAGCCGAGGCGCTCGCCAAGGCTTACGCTGCGCACCGCGCGACCGGACTGACCTGAAGGGACCGAGAGAGATGGCCCACACGCACGCCAAGCTCGTGATCGTCGGATCCGGCCCGGCCGGCTACACCGCCGCGATCTACGCCGCCCGCGCGATGGTCGAGCCGCTGCTGATCTCCGGCTTCCAGCCCGGCGGCCAGCTGATGATCACCACGGACGTCGAGAACTACCCGGGCTTCGCCGAGGCGATCCAGGGGCCGTGGCTGATGGAGCAGATGCGGCTGCAGGCGGAGCATGTCGGGACCAAGATCGTCTCGGAATACATCACGTCGGTCGATCTCAAGCAGCGGCCGTTCCGGTTGGAGGCCGATTCGGGCGAGACCTATTCCTGCGACGCGCTGATCATCGCCACCGGTGCTCAGGCGAAGTGGCTCGGCCTGCCCTCCGAGGCGGCGTTCCAGGGCGGCGGCGTCTCGGCCTGCGCGACCTGCGACGGCTTCTTCTTCCGCGGCAAGGAGGTCGTGGTGGTCGGCGGCGGCAACACCGCGGTCGAGGAGGCGCTGTACCTCGCCAACATCGCCAGGAAGGTCACGGTGGTGCACCGCCGGGACAGCTTCCGGGCCGAGCGGATCCTGCAGGAGCGGCTGTTCAAGCACCCGAACGTCACCGTGCTGTGGCACCGGGAGATCGCGGAGATCTGCGGCGTGCAGAAGCCGGCCCCGGCGGTCACCCATGTCCGGCTCACGGACCCGCGCTCGGGCGAGATCAGCGAGATACCCGCCGACGGCGTGTTCGTGGCGATCGGCCACCAGCCGGCCACCGCGATCTTCGAGGGCCAGCTGCCGATGCGCCACGGCGGCTACCTGTCGGTGCGGCCGGGCACCGCCGAGACCGAGATCCCCGGCGTGTTCGCCGCGGGCGACGTCACCGACGACGTCTACCGGCAGGCGATCACGGCCGCCGGCATGGGCTGCATGGCTGCGCTGGAAGCGGAAAAATTCCTCGCCAACCTGGAGATCGGCGAGACGCCGGTTCAGGCCGCCGCAGCCGAGTGAGACCACGCAGCGCAGGGCCATCGGCGCTGTTGGACCAAAGTCCTGTCAACAACTTCGCGATCTGAACCCTTGCGTCCGACCATGCGCCGGGCGCATAGGGGTTCTGACCGGGCAGGGCTGCAAGCGTTGCATGCCCCAGCAGCGCCGGCCGCGTCCGCGCGGCGTCGGCGGCGTGCGGATCGCCCGGTGATACGCCTGATGCAGCACCGGCCCGGCGCGGGCCGCGCATCGAATGCGGATTCGCGGTGGTGGGGGTTCTCGCCTTGGATTGGGACAAGATCCGGATCTTCCTGAACGTCGCTGAGGCGGGCAGCTTCACCAAGGCGGGCGACGATATCGGCCTCAGCCAATCGGCGGTCAGTCGTCAGATCAGCGCCCTGGAGCGCGAGCTGAAGGCGCCGCTGTTCCACCGTCACGCCCGCGGCTTGATCCTCACCGAGCAGGGCGACCTGCTGTTCCGCGCCGCCCGGGACATGAAGCTGCGCCTGGAGAACACCCGGGCCCGCCTCGTGGAGACATCCGAGCGGCCGACCGGCGACCTTAAGGTGACCACCACGGTGGGGCTGGGCACCTCGTGGCTGTCGCAACGGGTCGGCGAGTTCCTGGACCTCTATCCGGATGTGCGGATCGAGCTGATCCTGACCAACGAGGAACTCGACCTCGCCATGCGGGAGGCGGACGTGGCGATCCGCATGCGCCGCCCGGCCCAGCCGGACCTGATCCAGCGCCGGCTGTTCACGGTGCATTACCACGCGTTCGCCAGCGTCGATTACGTCAAGCGCTTCGGCGAGCCCAAGACCATCGAGGAACTGGACAATCACCGCCTGGTCTCGTTCGGCGGCAACGAGCCGTCCTATCTGCTGGCGGCCCATTGGCTGGCCGATGCCGGGCGCGAGGGCCGCGACCGGCGCAGCGTCCACCTGACGGTGAACAACATCGGCGCGCTCCAGCGGGCCATGGAAGCCGGCGCCGGCATCGGCATCCTGCCAGACTACGCGGTGGACGGCGACCAGCAGCTCACCCAGGTCCTGCGCGACACCGAGATGCCGAGCCTGGAGAGCTACCTGGTCTATGCCGAGGAGATGCGCTCGGTCGCCCGGGTGCAGGCGTTCAGGGACTTCCTGGTCTCGAAGGCGCAGCGCTGGACCTACTGACCGGCCACCCTCCCTGAAGGGCGCGGTTTCATAAGGTCCCCGACCTTTTGCGGGTGCGGGGCAGAGCCCCGCGGATCCGACGGATTCCGCCAAAGGACCGGACGCCCTTGGCGATCCCCCCTCTTCAGCGTCCCGGCCCGTCCCTCACAGGAACAGCCGCTCGCCCTCCAGCCCCTTGTACAGCCCGGCGACCTGCTCGCCGTAGCCGTTGTAGATCAGCGTCGGCACCCGCTCGTCGGTGCCCAAGACCCGCTCGGAGGCCTGGCTCCAGCGCGGATGCGGCACCGCCGGGTTCACGTTGGCCCAGAAGCCGTACTCCGAGGCCTGCAGGCCCTCCCAGAAGGTCTTGGGCCGCTCGGCGGTGAAGGAGATCTTGACCAGCGACTTCGCCGACTTGAACCCGTATTTCCACGGCACCGCGATGCGGATCGGCGCGCCGAACTGGTTCGGCAGCGGCTTGCCGTAGATTCCGGTGACCACGAAGGCGAGGTCGTTGCCGGCCTCGGCCAGGGTCAGCCCCTCGGTGTAGGGCCAGGGGTAGAAGAATGCGCGCTGGCCGGGCGCCATCGCCTTGTCCATGAAGGTCTCGAAGCGGATATACTTCGCCCCGGACGCGGGCTTGGCGAGCGCCACCAGCTTCGACAGGGGAAACCCCGTCCACGGCACCGACATCGACCACGCCTCCACGCAGCGGTGACGGTACAGCCGCTCCTCCAGGCCGATCTTCCGGATCAGGTCTTCGACGCCGATCTCGAACGGCTTTTCCACGAGGCCGTCGATCTTCAGCGTCCAGGGCTGGGTCTTGAGGGCGTTGGCGGCCGGAAGCACCGTCTTGGACGTGCCGAACTCGTAGAAGTTGTTGTAAGCGCCGCTGAACTGCTCCGGCGTCAACGGCCTGTCCAGCGTGTAGGCGGGGTTGCGCGGCGCCGGGTAGAGCGCCGCATCACCCGCGGCCGCGAGGGCGGAGCGGCTGCCCAGGACGGAGC
>NZ_VRVD01000006.1:0-39766 GCF_008040015.1 Methylobacterium sp. WL18
AGCCGTACCGCTCCTGATGGGCGCGGGCGGCGGAAGCGGCGGCCGACATGATGGCGCCGCGGTCGAACTGGCCGGCGGCGAACAGCGGGCGGCGGGTGGTGCGCACCGTCATGTCGATGCGGGCTTTGGCGGACAGGAGGCCGGGGGCAATCGCCGGGCGGCTGTCGCGGCCGGCGCGGTCGATCTGGGTCCAGGAGACAGTGCGGCGGGACATTGCAAACCCAACTGACTAGGTCTAATTCCTAGTCAGGTATGAGCCCTTCCGCCCATGCCGTCAATAGCCTACTATGAAAAAAACCTAGTCAGGTAGGATCGGAGCGGCGATGTTGACCACGGGCAACCAACTGCGAGCGGCGCGTGCGCTCGTCGGGATGGATCAAGGGACGCTGGCGGATCGGGCAGGGGTGAACATCAACACGATCGGCGCCATGGAAAAGCGGGGCGTGTCCGGGCTTGTGAGCGGCCTCGACAAGGTACAGGCCGTGATGCGCGCTCTGGAAGCCGAAGGCGTCGAGTTCCTGAACCATGGCGAGCCTGGCGTGAAGCTGCGCCGGAAAGATCAAACTTAATTACGTCGCGGAGATCTGCGCGATGGTTGTCATCCGCCTGTCCAAGATCTTGATCGTTGCCGGTGTCGCTTTGACGTGCGCACTCGCCGTTCTCGACAACGTCGTCAACCCGGCAGGAAACTACAGCTTCGTGCAGCATGTTCTCTCGATGGACACGATCGAGGCCGGCGCTCCAATCCTCGATCGAGCGATCATCAACCCCACGCTGCAGAAGGCAGCTTTTGTGGTTATCGTTACAGGCGAGGCGCTGACCGCACTGCTGCTGTGGCTCGGCGTTATCCTGATGCTGGCGCGCTTGAGGGCTCCGGCCACGCGATTTGTCCAGGCCAAAGCCTTCGCCATAGCAGGGCTCAGCATCGGCTTTTTGGTCTGGCAGGCCGGCTTCTTGGGTATCGGCGGCGAATGGTTCGCTATGTGGATGTCGAAGACGTGGAACGGCCAGGAGGCCGCGTTCCGGTTCACTATGATCGTGCTCGGCGCGCTGCTTTACCTCGTGACGCCTGAGCGAGAAATAGAGGGATGAGGACCTGTCGGTTGAGCCAGGGTCTCACGAGCTATTATCCGCAATCGAAGGCCGCCGGCCTGGAGTTCATTCCCGAGAACGGCGGCGGCGCCGGGATCCGGTTTCGGGGGCGGAAGGGGTGAGCACGGGTCCGGCTGTGATTGGGCAATCCAGCATCACAGGCTGCTTGTGTCTGAAGCGTCTGTCAGAGTTCATCTGCTTGTGACCGGCTGGTCCGGAACGCCATCATCAATGCTGCGCTTATGTCGCTTGGATCCTTCAGCCAGAGACACAGCATGCGCCGTTCAGCATCTCTCATTGCCCTCCTCCTAACTACAGCTGTTGTCCTGTCACTCGCACCGAATTCAGAGGCTTGGGCGCGCAGTGCTAGCGCCTCGAAGGCCATGAGGGCTATCGACACCGATAATGATGGGACGATCGATCTGAAAGAGGCTCAGGCGGCCGGCGAGGCGACCTTCGATAAGCTGGAGAAGGACAAGGACGGTAGCCTGACCACAAAGGAGCTGCAGGGCCGCGTCAGCCGCAAGGACCTGAAAGCAGCGGACAGCGACAACGACGGCACGCTCGATAAGAAGGAGTACGGCGCTCTGGTCGAACAGCGGTTCAAGGCAGCCGATCCGGACGGCGACGGCACGCTTGACGCCAAGGAGCTCAAGAAGCCGGCGGGCCGCAGTCTCATGCAGTTGCTGAAGTAGACGATCGCTTAGAAGATCCAGTGCCTCGCCAGGTCGTTATTGGATCGGGCGGCGGGGCCGAGCCGGCAGGGTGCCGATCCGAAACTTGGTCGCCGTCGAACCCGTAGACGACGGATGGCTCGTGGGGCATTCCGTTGGATCATGAGCTTGGTCGCACGGTCAGCGCGCGTCGACGTTGTGCCCTGCACGGCTCACGCAGGCTGCTTCCGCTGGGTCATCACCTCAGCGGACGGCAATCGTTCGGAACGTTCGCCCTACGCCTACACATCTACAGCCGGGGCACGGGCAGCCGGCGAGATCCGGCATCGCGAGATCGGCGGCAGGATCTGAATTTGATCGCCTCACTCCCCTAACCCGGACAAAGCCAGTGCGTCTCGAACCTCAGACAAGGTCGCTTCTGGCCGGATGGCCTGTCGGTGTCGCCTACCGTAGCTCGGCCGGATGTCAGCCGATCTCGCCCCGACCCTACTCCCGAACCCCGTCACGATCTGGCGCAGCGCCATCGAGAAGATCTCCCCGCACGTCTCGCCCTGCCGGTACATGCCGCCGAGCCGGTGGAGCCCGATACG
Source organism: Methylobacterium sp. WL18 (assembly GCF_008040015.1). Classification (NCBI taxonomy): domain Bacteria; kingdom Pseudomonadati; phylum Pseudomonadota; class Alphaproteobacteria; order Hyphomicrobiales; family Methylobacteriaceae; genus Methylobacterium; species Methylobacterium sp. WL18. The sequence continues at coordinate 2,357 of NZ_VRVD01000006.1, forward strand.
GGAGAACTGCCTGGATTTCATCACTCGGTTCGGCGACGAGGCGCACCGGCTCGGCTGGACGGCGGAGCAGCTATTCGGGGTACATCCCGAGCACGGCACGCTCCGGGTCGACTATTGCGGGGCGCTGATGGCCGCCAGCGACAAGGCGATCGGCGTCGAGGCCACCCGGGTTCTGTACGAGAGGACGTCGAGCTACCGGAACCGGCAGGGGCAGGAATGGGGCCCACCGATCTGGGCGTTCAAGGCGAAGGCCGGTTAGGACTCCCGCCGCTCGCTCATCCCTGTCTCGGTCAGCAGCTCCCGCCCGGCCGGCAGCAGGAGAACGAGTAGGTGCTTTGGCCACCGCGGAGCACACGGCGAAGGTCGCCCGAACCACCTGACAGCGCTGCCGTTCTCCAGAGCGATCCACAGCACTCCACTGGCAAAACGGACCCCATGGCCGCGCCCGGCTGAACCACGCCGCTGGATCTGGCATGTTCCGCTTCCGTTCCAGAAAGGAGGCGAGTGGTGGGTTCCCTGCGGGATGTGCAACCCGGTCGGGTGTACGTGGACTGCTCCTCATGTAAGCGGTCCGGCCGGTACACCGTCACCAGCCTGAGGGAGCGGTTCGGCCCAGATGTCTCGACCCTCGACGTGCTGCGCCACCTGACGGCCTCGTGCCGCTACCAGCGCCCGCCTGGGTCACCGCCTGCCCGAAAATACGAGCATCTGTGCCTGGCCGCGATCACACTGCCGCCGCCGGCACGCCCGACCACACCGGTGCCGCCTGGCGTCCCCTTCACTATCGAGGTCTGGAAGGAGACGGGCGGCTGCGTCGAGGCGCAGCTCGCCGTGATCTACCCCATCGCCATGGCGCGGGCCGCGTTCGAGGCAGCCTGCGATCTGTGGCCGAAGCACGAGGTCACGCTTCGGGATCGGTGCCGGATCGTAGCCCGAAGAGAGCGGCCGGAGGCGTCCGCCAGCGTGGCACCTGCCGAAACGTCTCCTTGATCGCCTGTCCATCCGCTTCAAGCCGAGTCAGCACCAGAAAAGCTTCTCGCTGACGCCCACGCCCCGGAATGCGGGCGCGCTTGGCGATCTGGGTGAGCGTCGAAGGTTCGGATGTGAGCGCCGCCAGGATGCGAGCGCGGGTGTCGTGGCGCGGCCGCGCGCCATTGCGTTCACCGTGCACCGCTACTGCAGCCTCCCGGTGCCGGCGTTCAGGCCCAGACAGATGGCCAGCGCCAACAGATCGCCGGCAGTGAGCCAGTTGCCGCCGTCCACGCGCCAGTTCTCAAAGTCGTCGTCGGCCTCGACAGTGTGGCCGCGGGACGTGATGACGGTCACTGCTTCGGCGATCGGGTCGGTTTCCTCGAACATACCGCCTGATACAGGTTGGAGAAGGCCAGGCCAGGATTATGCATCGTCACGTCGTTGTGAAGGAGAGCCAGCATGGCGCGCTACACGATCGATACCGACGCCGATGCCCAATACGTCGAGGGCGACTACGGCGAGGGCCTGACATGCCACTTGGCGGCGCGGCGCATGGCGCTGTCCGCGCTACCGGACCTGGCCCGAGACAGAGTGCCAGACGGCGACCAAGGCGCGTTCAGAGCGATCGTCCGAGACGAGAATGGCGTAGAGATCTACTCCGCGACGCTCTCGCTCGTCGGCGAGTGGAAGATTACCCCTCCACCCCCCTGATCCGCGTCGCCCCGGCCGGACAGCTGTATCCAGCGCTTTGACTGGCTGATCATGGCGCCTCATCATGGGCCGTCCTGATGAGGGACACCCATCGGCTCGATCCTCATTTATCCCCCCCGGTAGTGAGGGTCGGGCCGGTGGGCCTCGTCGGTCATCGGATCGCAGACTGCCAATTGATCGGGGCGGGCAGCCCGCCTCCGGTCCAACCTATTGGCGAGCTGTGAAGCAGCCATATCGCCTCAATTAGCCCTCTGCCCCGAGAAGGCGCATAGGGTCCCATCCCTCAGCGCAATCCCGTGCCCTGGGCCAAGATATGGAGGCCGAGATGGCGCTCGAACTCAAGACTGGCAAAGCCCAAAGCGTAACACCAGAGGACTTTAACGAGCGGGTGAAGCGCCTGCTGGCAGACAAGCCGGAGCCGCGCAAGGCCGAGACGCGGAGCAAGAACTACAAGGCCAACACGCCGTTCGCGAAAAGCTGAAGATCTATTTTTTGCAACGCGTGCGCATCGGCCGGGCGGCCATATCATCACGGATCGCTCGGCCTTGCGAAAGCCCGACCGCGGCTACGTCGACCTGTCGGCCAACGTTGATCCATGGACCCATCACGGGCACTGTGATCGTGAAATGACGCGATCCGCACCATGCGGCTGTTGAAATTGGTGAGGCTCTTCACGGAGCGCCTGAAGGCGAAGGGCTACCTAAAATGAAGCCGTCCCTGCTCGCTGTGGCGCTGGCTGTGTTTGTACTAGCAGTCGTAGCGGTGCGAGTTCTCGGGGATGCGGGCTTCGATAATGCGCCCATCATCGTATTGGCGTCCGGGCTTATCGCCGGCAGTGCCGTCGCCTTCTTGAGGTAATCAAGAGCGGTCAAGATCGCTGTAAGCGCTAGCCGACGTTCTCGTTGCACGCATCAGTGGCTAGCGGCGTGACCTCACGAGCAATCTGCTCGCCGACTAAATGGAGAAGGACGCGAGCGGCCAGCTGCATCTCGCTCGTGCCGTGCATTTTCACCGCCTCATAGGCGGCGATACAGGCGTCTAGCATCGCCTCGGGGCCTGGATCCTCGGTCATCGTTTCCATCACAGATACGTCGATTAGACGGCTATTGCGGTCTCGCCAAAATCGTACAACCGGTGGTTTTAGGGGGGTGCTATGCGGATGAAGATTGCATAGCCGGGTTGCGTGCGATCTCATGGTCTGCAATTCAGGCGTGCATTAGACCTCACCGGTTGTGTGGCCGATGGAGAGCATGCAAATGCCGAACGACCCTCGGCCCACGGCTTTTGCGGAGCGCGCCGCACAACACCTGCAGCGGTTAGTTCAGGTGCTCGACGAGCCACTTGAAGCCTTCCTCGGGGAAGCGCCCTTCAAGTCCGACGCGGCTGAAGCGGCCGAATTGCTCCGCCTATGGCACGCGATCCAAGACCCTGAAAATCGGCAGAGCCTCTTGCTCGCCGCTCGCGGGCTCGTCGATCGCGAGGCTGATGCACGCCTGGCCGCAGAATAGGACGGCCCCGGGCGATGCGGTTGCTCGCGACAGCCGAGGCCCACGAAGCCGCCCGTGTCATCTTCATCGAGGAGAACGGCGAGGGACTTGGGGTGCGGCTGAGGAAGCATTCGGCGGATGCGTAATTCGCCTAAAACTTAAGGCATCTCTCGCCTTACAAATTCGTCAAACAGCGGCACAGTGAAATCAGTCATGCCGTAGGCAGGACTCCAGATCATGCCTTTTGAAATAAGATTCGCCCGCAATGGTGCGACTGTAGACACGCTAGCTCCGTAGCGTTTGGCGATGTCACCGGATGAATGAGGGCCTATACCTAGTCGGCCCATGGCTTGAATGTATCGACGTTCGGTTGGCGTCATGCGTTCAAGGCGCACGCGGAAAAAGCTTTCGTCCAGCCGCCGGATAGCCTCTAATTCCGCGGCCCTGACAACAGCAGCGCCGATTGGACTCGACTGTGCAATATTCCAGGTTACATAAGCCCATTCTTGCAAAAAATATGGATAGCCCTTTGTTACCTCATAAATGACTTCAAGCGCTTCGTCAGTAAACTCTACACCTTCGTCCGAAGCTGGTACGGAGACAGCTGAAATTGCGTCGTTTTTACGTAAAGCCTCGACCCGCGGAAAATCAAACAGCCGTTCTGCGTAAGATTTTGACTCCCCCATCTTGCCCAATATTTGTGGGAGCCCGGCGGCTATAAGCACAACAGGCAACCCCCTTTGGTTGACGCGATGTACAGCCATAATAAGGGCGCCAATTTCGCTTTCTTGAAGATATTGGATTTCATCAACTAAAATGGCAACGGCGGTTTTTCTGTCGGCGGCAGCTTGGCCAATAGCAGTAAAAAGTTCTGGCAAATCATTCGCTAGATCGCCGCTGTCAGCGACGCCAGCTTCGGCGCCAAAATCCAAACCAACCTCAACATCGGCGATATTGATTTTCAAACCGTTGGCAAAATTCCTCAAAATTGACAGTCCTTTGCGCCCGATTTCCTTCGCTCCTTCCATACGATTTATGCGAAGCATAATTGTCCTGAGTTGCGGTATAAGAAGCGCCGCTAAACTCGCATTGTCGTGTGCCTCAAGATACGCAACTTGATAGTGCTCTGCCTCGGCTAGCTCGAGAACTTTGTTCAAAACAACGGTTTTGCCCACTCCGCGTAGACCAACGGCGACAAAGCTCTTGGCGTGCCGACCCTTTTTCGCGCGGGCCAACGCTACAGTTGCATTCTCTACGAGATCATCGCGTCCTGCGAGAAGAGGCGGCCTGGTGCCGGCGCCTGGCGCATATGGATTTGAACCAACGTCCATGAGGCTCGACCAGCTTAGGAAGTTTATGGGGTTTATCAGGTTTATCGAGCTTATGGTGGTTTATCAACCTACGCGTTAAGTCCGGCGTCCCTCAATAAGTTGGCTTAGCCGCCCCTCGACACCGCCATCCCGGCGGCTATCCTCCCGCCATGCGCACAGCCCTCGCCGCCCTCGCCTTCGTCGTCGCTGCCGGTGGGGCGCAGGCTCAGCAGCAGCTGCCGACCCTGAGTTGCTGACCGCTGAGGTGAAGGCTGCCTAGGACTGCGAAGGCTCCGGCGATCCCGCCGTCATCCGTGAGCAGTGCAGGCTTCGCGATCGACTGAGCGGCCGCTTCGCTCAAGCTGGCTACTGCTATGGCTGCAAGGGGGCAGCGCTGAACGTCTCAATATCCTCAGATGCTAGCCCGGTCTCGTGACGCCGATCGCTCCTGTTCCAAGCGCAACTTTGCCAACGCCTGCTTACCAGCGGCATTAGCAGAGGCACGGCTGATGAAAGTAGCAGTAGACTGCATAATTGGCAGTTCGCGCTTCGCTTCATAAATCGCCCAGGTCCAAGGCGAAGGTTCAAAGCTACTGGCATCTACTTGGACGCGATACTTGATTGCAATGCTGGTCATTTTACACCATCGCATGCTCACCTCCGGCAACCAAGACAGAGCCGAGTAGGGTTAGCACATCAGACCGGTAAGGATTGCTCCACGAAAAAGCCCGCGCCGGCGAACCGGGCGGGCTTCTCCAGATCCAACGCTCCGGGGGGGAGCAGCTCGGACCCAGGCCGATCCTACGACAGGTGAGATCAAAAGGAAGCCCCGCGCGGCGGATGCCGACGGGGCGAAGGTAAGGGACCTCTTGGTGCGTTACGCCAGGCGGCAGGCCGACCGTATCAGCATCGCAGGCGCAGGAGAGCCCGCCGCGATGACAGATTGGGCGGGCTCTCAGCCTGAGGTTATTAGGTGTCGCCGCGGAGCCCAAGGCTCTGATGCGTGAGATGATAAGACAGGCATCGCAGGGAGCACACCTTCAAGCGTAAATAGTGTATAGCACCGCTGCCGGGGTTATCAGCGCGTTGACTGCGCCTATTACAACCAATCCCGTGACGACGTCGCCATGAAGTTTGGGGTTATGCTCGAATAGATACTGTGCGGGAAACGCTAGTATTGTTATCGGTAGCATGCACAATACGCCGATTGTCCATGCAATTAGGCATGGCACAAAGACTAATGCGCCTATCGCATGGTCTAGGCGAAAGCTGCTGTCATGCTCTCGTTCTGCATAGGCCTGGGCCATCCGACGCGCCGCTCGTGCTAGGTTACGAATGCAACTATCGGTAGCATATCGATTTGCAGCGCTACCTCAACGCGAGTCTGCAGCTAGGCTTGAGGGCTGATTACGGAGAACCGGTTCACCCACGCCGAAGCAGCAAGCCTCCGAGAGTCGCGGCTAAGCTTTCTGGGATCACTCGGTTCGATGGAGCGCAGCACACGCAAGGGTAGTGTTCCGGAACACATCACGGATTGGCGGGTGGTGATTAACCATTCCTCGCACCGTCCTCGCCGACGTGACTAATAGAGGCGCCGGTGCTGGAGGGTCTCCACCATGATGTCGCTCGCCGCCATCCGACTCGCCGCCCCGGTGCTTCTAATCGTTTCGTGGGCCGCCCCGACTCTCGCGCAACCTGCCGCCAATGGTGGCCCCAAGCTTCTCATTCACGGAAATTACTGCGGCCCAGGCAACAACGCTCCGCTGCCACCCATCGACGCGCTGGACGCAGCTTGCGCCCGCCACGACGCCTGCACGCCTGATGTCGGCCTACCATCGAAGGCCTGTAATCTCCGGCTGGAACGCGAAGCGGAGGCGGTCGCCCACGATCCACGCCAGCCGGACGACGTGCGCTCGATGGCCGGCTTCGTAGCGTCGTTTGCCGCTTCCAATGCTTCGAGTACGACCCCGCCGGTTATCCCGGCGAGGTTGGCCAGATAACGGACCCGCCCTTCCGCACCTCCGGTCGTCGCCATGGCTTGCTCCTCCCGCAGCGCCAGATTTTTGGGTAGGCGTCCGACGGGCAGCGGGTGAGCTCGACCAATCAGGCCGTTCTTGAATTCGCGCGTGTGGTCGCGTGGGCTCAGTTGTGCGGCGAGAGTCTGCGGGCGGACGGTATGACGAACGCGACCCGACTGACCAACGCTGGACGACAGAGCGGTCCTTCGTTTGGGGGAAGCGCACGAAAACCCACGCCGCTATCGATAGTCAGATCGTGAGGAGCGCCGCCTGCCGGCATCGTCCTGAGGGCGAGGATTTAGGAATGACCACGAGCTTGATCGCACCGGCGGCTCAAGTCTGCGCCTTCGCATTGGGCTGCGCTGTGATCCACGTTGCTCGCGCCCACGCCGCTGCCATCACACGTGTACTTGCGGCGGTGGCAATCCTGACAGCCGCGCTCGTCCTGCTGGGAGCTTCTCTGGCCTGTGCCCCGGACGACGACATGCGGCTGGACGACATCACCGCCTACAACGGTGCCTGATCGGCGGCATCTGGAGGATCCAAGATGCTGTTTGGTTTGAGCATGTTGGCTTTATGCAGCGGCGTCCTGTTCGCCATCGAAGCTGTACGGCGGCCCCTGGCACGCGGCATCCTCGAAGGGGTGGCTGGCAGCTTGATCGTCGGTGGCCTTGGTCTCCTTGGGAGTGGGCTACATCCGTTCCCGTGACGTACCGGTTGAACATAGATTACGTACTTAATACGTAGTTAACCAACATGGCTGAGGGTCACTGCAACGCAGCGGTTCCGCCAATGCGAGCCGCCGTTCTCAGCCTCTCATATCGGTCACGACCCTATGGCTCTTGGGTACGTCATCGCGCTCGTCCTGATCGGGGCGGGCTCGGCACTGTTCTTGGCTAGCGCCCGTATGGTCCGTCAGGAGGCGCGCGCCCGAGCCGCAGACCTCAAGACCTTCCTGAAGACAGGCGTGGCTCCGACCATACCCACGCCTGGCATGAGTGCACTGAGGGCAACGTCGCGACTACCCGCTGAGATCTTGTTGTTGCAAGCGTCTAGCACGCCTCAAGCCGACGCCGCCCGCGCGCTTCGGCGAGCCTACGACAACCCCCGAGCCCGCACGGCTGCTGCCTGATCGGCGTCCATAACTTAGGTGGCTTCGAACGAGCTATGGCGTTTACATCTCTGATCGCGGGCGCCTGCAGCGTGCACTGCCAGGCAGCGACAGCTACTCCCGCGGCTGCTACAGCCCTGCCTCTTCCCGTCAGCGCGCCCGAGGCGTTCGCGACACCGCAAAGCATGCGGCGGGCAAGCACGTGACGACAGGCGGTCTCCGGGCCAGTTCCCCGTAGGCCGCCCGTGAAGCCTCGGCCGGGCAGTCGCGTGAGAGTCGGTGCGGCGGGGGAACTGGACACCGCAAGCGCCGGCTCATGGCCCGTTATTGAAGGCGGCTGGACCCAGTGTTAGCCCTGATCCAACGGGGCGAGAGAATGTCGCCGTCCTCTGTGATGATCCAAGGCTGCGCATCGTCTGCGTCTATGGCTTCAGCCGCTGCCGCAAGAGCTTGGCGTAGCGTCGGGAACTCATGACCCTGTGCGACGTGCGTTGGCCCCCGGCCAGGCCACACGGTTAGCTCGGCGCGCTTGTCGAGGTCGGCTCGCGTCATGCTCTGCTCACGGCTGTTGCGGGAGCGAGAGTGCCTACCGCCGACATGCGGCGAGCGAGTGACAATCTGGTTAACGGCTGGTTTCGCTAGACCGTGATGCCCATGCCGCGGGTGCAGGAAGACGTGACAGCTATGTGCTCTGGTCGGAGATCGAGCATTGTTTGTTGCGTCGCACCAGATTAAGTGTGCGTTGCGGGATCGCGATGGCGTCGCAATCCCGCTGCCCTGAGAAGGGCGTTTCCTCCCTAGACTTTGGGCCGCTCCTTCGGGGGTGGCCTTTTCTTTGTCCGGGGCGGCTTCGGTAACTGAACCGAATGCCGACGGCAAGCAGGATGATGCCGATTGCGGCTGTCCTCCGCAGAAGCTTGAACGATATTGATCACGATGACGTTCAGCCCATGACCGATCGAACCGATCCGTCTGGAGCAAAACGCCATGTCGATGAAGACACTCGCTCTCGCCGCCGCGCTTTCTGTCGCGATGGCGGGAGTAGCACTCGCTCAAACCCCCGCCGGCGGAGGCAGCGCCGAAGGCAACATGAATAACCCGGGCAGCGTGAAGAGCCCGTCTCAAAAGCGGATGGGTGGCCAGAGCGGCATGATGGGGCGGCGACACATGACCCGTCACCGGCGTCATCACATACGCCGCTCCCGCATGTGATTTCATGGTTCAGCCCCGCAGCTGCGAAAACTGCGGGGCTCCTTCCCATCAGACTGGGCGACCGGCGACCTCCGCGGCTGTCCCGTCCGCGACCTGCGCCTCAAACTAGCTAGGCCATGCCATCCTTGGCTGCCTTGTCTGGATCTTCAGGTTTGCTCTCGGCGTCTTGCACCACGTCTTTGCTCTCAGGCTCGCTCCCCGTCGTCGGGTCGGGCACATTGATGTTTCGGATCGGCACCGTCGGCGGTACGACGCTGATGCCATGAGGCTTATCGGTCTCGGTCATCGCTATGCCGTCCCTCAGTGACACCGGGACGTCGTGCGGACCAGATGACCCGCCCGGCATCATCCCTCAACGTCGCAGATCCTGCACGATTGGCAATCAGGTCCGCGAACCGGGCATCGGCATAGGCGATCGCCTCCGCATCCGTGCGCATCACGATTTGCTCGGCCGCAACCGAGATGCCGCTAGCGCACCGGCGATGAATGGAGCATTCAAGGTGGAACACAGCCATCTCAAGGGGCAGGCAATACCCTTGCCAGAATGCACGGGTCGATCGGCGGCGATGCCTGTCCGGAGAAGCCCTGTTCCGTGAGATCGACCGCCTGCACGACGGCGACATGGTCGTGGTCTGCGAAAAGCTCGGATTGTGGTTGGGCGTCGTCTACGGATCAGCGTCGCTCGGTTGCCAGACCACGATCCTCACGCCGGTCGAGCAGAGTTACACTGGCCCCTGCGAGCATGGCTGGGTCATGGCTCGCAACGTGAGCGTCGATCCGAGGTGGCGTCGGCTCTACATCTCCTCGATGGCATCCGCCGACGCGTGCTTGTGGCGGCTCACCTCCTTCAACCCCTCGGATCACGATGAACGCCCTCAAGGATCTGCTTGCCCGCTTCGGCCGGACTGTTACGGCCTATGCCGGCGACGAAGCGCTGATGCAGGCGGGGGTCTCAGCTGCTGCCAACGTCATCGTGGCCGATGGCGAGGTCGCGGGTGACGAATTCGAGACCGCGCTCGTGGGTCTACGCGCTAACCCGATCATCGAGAAAGGCTACGACCTCCTGATGCTGGAGGAGGCGCTGTACGAGGCGATCGCCCGGGCACGGACCCGCGCTGGCCGAGTGGAGAACCTTCGCCGGCTCGCTGCGATCGCCAGTCGTCCGATCGAGCAGCGGCAGGACGCGTTTTTGGTCGCTGCTGATGTCGCCGACCATGAGGGTGTCAGCGAGATCGAGGACAAGGCGCTGACTGAGATCGCCGCAGCCCTTATCGTCGACAAGGCCGCACTGATGCAGACCGCGGTAGCTCGAACTACGCCAAGCCTATCGGCATAACTTCTCCGCCCTCATCGAGCATCTCAACCACGCTAGAGGGATAGGAAGGTCGCGGCCGAGCGGGTACGGCGGTCGTAAATCCGTGGTTAGCTATCCCGAGAGAGCAGGCGGAACGGCAAGCTTGGCCGTCTGTTCCGGCTACATGGAACACTATAGATCCACCCTCGTCACCACTGCGATTGCTGCCTTCGGGCTGCTGGTCGCCGCCCACGTCCTACATCCGGGCAACTACGAGAGGTCGGAACGCAATATCCGGGTCGTTGTAGTCGCTGATGGAACGGCGGCGGTGCCGACGATCTGGGCAGATCCTCCGCATAGACTACACGGCAGTGAGCCTGCTGCGTTGATGGCGGATAGCGGCGCACTGTTGGCACACCGGCCAACCATGCCCCTGCCGCCGGGGGTGAGGACATTGCCTAGGCTGTCGAGCACCCTGGTACATCCAGCCGCCCAAAGTAGGACAGCTGACGGTGATCCGATCGGTGACTTGATCCGCGATCTCGACCTCGATCAGGATAGCTGACGGCTCTGTCAGCCGTATCTCAAGCGTAGGGCCCACCGAACAGGTCGCCCATCGCCTTCCGCCGGAACAGCGTCCGCCTACGTCTGCGTTGGTGCTCCGGTCGGTCGTGGATCATGTGGCAGCGCTGGCAGAAGGCAGCGAGGTTGGCGTCAGCGTTGTTGGCGGTGTCGTGATCGCGATGGGCGGCCGCCAGGACGACATGGGTCCGCCGAGCGCGACCTAGGATGTCGACGCCAGACCTGATCCGGATCCGGCGCCCCCATCCATCGCGCCAACGGCTGGCCTCAGCGTCCCACCAGCGCCCGTCCCCGAGGTGGTAGACCATCTGCCCGTGTGGCCGCCCACATCTCTCGCACCGGCCCTGTGCCCGGCCAAAGCGGATCGCCATCGACAGCTCGCGCCAGTCGATCGGATAGAAGAAGCGGTGCTCGGGCCGGATCGGCATGGTGGCGGCACTGTGCCACCAGGTGTGAAGGAAGCGTAGCGCTAGAATGCGCTTACCTACTGCCCATGAACCTGTCCGACCTAGAATTCTGGGCGCTCCTCGCCATCGCGCTCCTTGGCCTGTTCGTGCCGGTGATCATCGTGTGGTGGAAGGATCGCCCGATCATGCCGATCGCAGTGCTGAGCCTCGCGTTCTGGCCTGGTGCGCTGATCCTGGCGCTGCGGTTGCGACGCCGTCAGGATTTGTAACTTCAATAAGGATGGGTGCCTGAACGATACCGACCGTGAGGATGTTTGCTGCTGGGCTGATCGAACCGATCGGCCTGGAGGAACATCCATGTCGATCAAGACAATCGCTCTCGCTGCCGCGCTCACCGTGGCGATGTCAGGAGCAGCGATGGCGCAGACACCTGCTGGCGGCGGTAGCGCCGAAGGCAACATGAACAACCCGGGCAGCGTGAAGAGCAGCTCCGATAAGGCGATGGAGACCGGATCAGGCTCAATGACCACAGGGACCGGCCCAGGGACCAGCGGTGGTCCGCGCGTCGATACCCCCGGTGCACCTGCAGGCAGCGGCTCGGGCAACGGCACCACTGGCAGCGGTGCTGCTCCGAGCGGCAAGTAACTTCTATGCGCCCCGTGGCTCTCGTGCTGCGGGGCCGCCCCGCCGGGCTCGATCCGCTTCCTCGGCTGCAACTGCCTCGACCGCAGCGATCACGTTCTCCAACTCGGCGGCCTGACGAAGAGCGCTTCCAGCCGGCAGCCCATCGTGTTCGGCCATCGCAAGGATGAGCGTGCGCTGGTGCGCCTTCAGGCGTTCGAGGAGGATGTTGAGCTTGTCAGACATCCGTGGCCTGTACCGACCGCCAAGAGGCTCGACAACCTCAGGGGCGCATGCCTACCTGTGCAGTATGCGCTACGCCCTCGCCGCCGTAATCCTCGCAACCGCCACAGTGGCTGAAGCAGCGCCGAGCAGCGAGGCTGCTGAACTAGAACAGACAGTTCGTGCAGCCTCACGGTTCGAAGCTATAGCGCGAGTCTGCCCTACCCTCATCCCAACCGATGTAGACCGGTCTCGTGTCTACTCTGAAACCTACATCAAGGCTGCTCGCCGCTTCGACCAAGATCGGACGAACGCGATGATGCCGGATGAGATGAAGCGGCGCATCACAGAAGTGCAGATCACCGGCGAGCAGCGATGGTGTGAGGACCAGCGGCGCTATCTGCACGAGGTAGGCGCTGGAGAGGTGTTCCCCGTAGCTAACTCGCGCTCCAAGCGCCGCTGATCTCTGGTGCTTAAGCCACCGCCGACTGGGCGTTCTGCAGAGCGAGGCTGTGCATGTTGCCGAACGCCGACTCCATGATGCGGGCGGCCTGCCGCGGGTTCTCGGATCCATTGATCGTCGTGTTCTGATTGAACGTCTGGTGGACGGCACGATTGCTGGCCCCGCCATTGTTCACGACGTTCAGCGCTGCCGCCGGGTTCGGCTTCATGATTGCGTTCACGTCGAACCCGCCGGGATCCATGCGCGGCACGATGCGGGGCTTCGTTGTGTCGTCATTCGCCGCTGCACGTGCGCGTTCCGAGGCCGGAGCGGCACCCAACAGCCCCTTCGGATCCATCAGGTTGCCGTCTTTGTCCCGCGCCTCAAAGTGAAGGTGTGGGCCGGTCGAGCGGCTGTCATGCCGGCGAAGCTGAGCGATCACCTGCCCGGCTGCTACGCGCGCACCGTCCGCCACGTTCGGCACGACATGCCTGTAGGTGGTAGAGGCGCCGTCGCCCTGCTTGATGGTTACGTCTCCCGACGCGCCGATCGTCACCAAGCCCGCGGTCATGGCTTGCACGTTCGTTCCTGCGGGTGCGGCGAGATCGATGCCGGCGTGCATCTTCATGTCGCCCGTGATCGGGTGGCGACGCATGCCGAAGTCGGAGGACATGCGGCCGGCGCCGGCCAGCGGGTGAGCGCCGCCGGCCACTTGGTTGTTCCCAGTGGCGTCCGGGGTCGGTGCGTAGCCGGACTCGCCCCACTTCGGATCGCTGTCGCGGTCGCCCTTGTAGCCCATCCAGTTGCGAAGCCACTTCCGCCCGTTCTTGGCGAGCCCCTGCGCTACCCACCGCGTCTGGTCAGGGATCGTCTTGGGGTCGCGCACGTCGAGGCCGGTTTCCCGCTCGAACTCGACGCCCAAGCCCTTCTTCCGGTTGAGCTGGTACGGCCCCCACGACGACTCAATGGAGTTGTCTACCTTGTCGTAGTGCGACCCGTGGCCGCTCTCGCCGGCCCGGATCCCGTGCATGATGCGCGGGTCGATGCCGGCCTTCCTGGCTTCCGCCTCGATCAGCGCCGTGAGGCTGCCGGCGCGGCTGCCGCTCGGGACGCCGCCGATCGGTGCTGGAGCGTCCTTGCCGCCCATGCCCCTCGGTAGGATCTTCTCGTACCAGCGGCGGTCATCCTTGACGGTGCCAGGCGTCGCGTAGCCGACCGCGCCGCCGGTCCGCATCTCGTTGAGAAGATCGGCCGTGCGCTGTCCGCTCCCGAGCACGGTATTGGTGCCCGACGACCACGACAGGAAGCGGGCGATCTTCTCGATCCCGCTGGCGATGCGGTCCACGTTGTCAGCGAACTGCCGCATGCGCGTGCCGAACGCCTCCCACTTCTTCATGAACTCGTCGCCGTTCGACCCCGTGAACAGCTTCAGCACGTCGCCCAGCTTCGTCGCCAGCCATATCGCGGCGTTGGAGATGCCGGTCAGGATCTCGTCCACCTTGCCGGGGTTGGCCGCGATCCAGTCGTTGAAGCCCTTCAGGATCCGCTCCAAGGCCGGCGCCAGGCTGACCATCAGCTTGTCGCTGAGCGCCGAAATGGTGGCCTGCAACCGGCTGAGGGTGCGCTGGAAGGCCATCGAGGCTTCAGCGGCCTTGGCCGAGTCGATCCCGAGCGCCTTGGTGGTGGCGTTGTACTCGGCGCGGTATTCCTTGATCTTGCCGAGCTGCCTCGAAATGAGGTTGTAATCCTCCTCGCTGATGCCGGCCAATCCAGCCTGGCGGAAGCCGACATCGTAGGGCTGCTTATTCAGCGCCTCCACCGTGTCGAGAAGCTGTTGCGCCGTGTCCTTGGTCATGTCCACGCCGAGGCTCTGGACGTAGGACTTCACCCCGCTGTTCTCGCGGATGGCCTTGGCGAAGCTCTCCACCGCGCCGACCGCCTGCTGCGCGGATCCGCCGGTCTGCCGGAAGGCGTAGGACAGCGAGTTGATGCTCTGCACCGAGGCACCGGTTCGCGCGGACACGAACCCAAGGTGATCGAAGGACTGAGCTACCCGGTTCGCCGCGTAGCTCACAGCCGTCGCCATCGCAGTCGCGGCGAGCGCCAGCCGGCTCATGCCGGCCATGAACTCGTCGTTGTGCTTTTTGCGCTTCTGCGCCGCGTCCTTCTCGGCCTTCTCCCTCTGCTCGGCCGCTGCCAGGGCCGCCCGCGCCTCCTTCAAGTTCGCTTCGCGCGTGAGCTTGGAGATCTCCTCGGCCGATTTCGCACCTTCCCACCGGGCATCCTCGACCCGCTTTTCGGCGTCGCGGACGGCCTTCTCGTAGTCGGCGATCGACTTCTTGGCGGTGTTCAGCGAGCCCTGGTTTACGTCGAACCCGAGGGCGACCATGAAGGCTGCAATGGTGTCCATCGTCGTCCCCTCAGTGTAGCTTCGCTGCGGCGGCGCGGATCTCGGCCGGGAGCATGTCGCCACCACCGTCGATCCACCGCTTCACCGTCAGCCCGAGGGCGCGGCCCATCAGCAGTTGCATCACGGCGCCATCAATGTCGGGGAAGGCCGGCTCAAGGTCGCCCTTCGGCCAGACCTGGTGCCACTCACCGCCGACCTCTCGGGACAGGGCGCCGAGGCTCGCGCGCTCGATGATGTCCGTGTCGTCGTCGGTGAGCTTGCCCCAGGCGCCGAACACGGCTTGTGAGATCTTGATCATGTCGATGTTCGGCCGCAGTGCCAGCCGCGAGCCGGACGCCAGCACGAGCGGCAGCGCCTCGGCGATCAGCGGGGCGAACCGGCGCTGGATCTTGGTCTCGGTCTGGGCCTTCATGCCGTCGAAGCGGTAGCGGTGTCCGGCAATCTCGAACTCGGGCGGCATGGCTCAGCTCTCCAAGTGGGCGGCGGCAGCGCGCAGGACGATGTCGCCGAGCCGTTCAAGGCTCTCGGGCTCCAATCCACCCGTCACCACGAAGCCGGTCAGCACGGCGACGGCGATTTGCGTACAGATCTCGTCGTCCGCCTCGATGCCGTAGTGGCCGAGGCCGACCCGAGCCCCCTTCATGGCGCCGTCAAAAGATTGCGGCTCGAAGTAGTCTTCGATTTCAATGTCCATTGGCGGGCATCCCTATTCCGCGCGAGGCCAGTGCATAGGATGCCGAAAGGGCTTCCAGCCGGACGCAGACGAAGTTGCTGAAAAATGGGTCGCCGCGCGTGTCGCCGGTGTGCCCGACGTAAAACACCTTGTAGCGACCATCAGATGCGATGCCGAATTGATCCAGCAGGGCATTGTTGGGTGCGCCCGTGATGCTTGGATCGTACTCGGCCTGCTGAATTGAATTCTGGTCGATCCTCACGACGCAACCGGGCACCATCCTGCCATTGAGCAGGCAGACGCCCTCGATGCCCTGGATCGTCTGCACGGGCATGCCGACGAGCCCCGTCTTGCTGTTCAGGATGATGTCGCCGCCGGGCAAAGCGCTGGCGTTGCCGAGGACTTGCAGCTTCCCTTGCTGGACCGACCACGACGTGCGCGTAGCAGCGCAGATCTGCCGCAGATGATCCTTCGCGTTGCCGAACAAAGCGGCCCCGCGCGGAAAGCTCACCTTGGACAGCACCGCCTTGTCGATGAAGCCGAGGCCGACGCCCAAAGCTTTCATCGGATCGGCACAGGCCATCACCCGGTCGTAGTAGGTGTGCCCGGCCGAGAGCGTCTTATTCACGATGGCGTAGTTGCGGGGTGTGCTCTTATCGGTCGCCAGGATCGCCAGAACTTTGTCGGTCACATCGGCCCGAAGATTGCGCGCCTGCTGGATCTCGCCTTTGAACAGCACGTAGGACGGGCCCGACACGTAGCCGGCGCTTACCGTTACGGTCTTCCCTCTGAAGAAGGCCGGGTTGGTGCTCTTGTCGGCGAGATTGAACACGCCGATCCGGGCGACGTTCGGCGTCGAGGTGTCGGCCATGGAGATCTCGAACGTCATGCGCAGGCCCTGCCCGCCGTTCTCGTCGCCACGGTAGGTCCAGGTCGCGCCGCCTTCGATCTTGACGGACATGTTGCGCAAGTACTGCCCGCTCATTGAGCGCTATCCTGCTGGTGAGATAGCGTTGCCCTACCTATGCAGCGACTATCAGCTAGCGCTGCCTCAAGGAGACGGCGGGCGAACGCACTCACAGTTTGCCCGGCGGCGTCGGCGGCAGACAAGAGATCAGCCCGTAGGGGACGGTCGAGCCGGATGTATAGGTGGGAGGGAAATTTGACGGACATAGATTCTCTCGTCGCATTCGAGAGCTTTGTCTCATAATAATCGTTTAAAGTCTTGCGCTAATTGCGCATACCAGTGTCCATTAATAGATGTTTTAACGCCATTATATGTGTTTTGTTTTATTTGAAAGTGCCGTTTAGTGCTTCCTGATTTCTGCGCAGGGAGCATGGCTGGGACCGAATAAGGTCCAGCCGAGTGCCCCCACTTCTATCACGCTAGTTCTTTTGCGCCGTGCGCCGTCTGCGCGCCGCGAGGATCAGAAGCATATGCTCAGCCTTGTCGTCGAAAAATTTCTTCATCAGCTTAATGTTTTCGGCGTTCTCGTACCAATCTCCCGCACCTTCATTCACTACAGAAAACAGGGTCTTCACGCGGCCCCACATCATTCCGAATTCTACAGCTTCGTGCAGGTCTTCTCCAGATCCTAGCATTTTGCTTATGGCATCGGAATACAGGGCGGGTTCCGTATCTGCTCCGCTAATTCCAGCCAATGACCTTTCAAGCCGCCACTCGACCTCCTCGCTGATTGAGCGGCCATTCTCCTTGGCCACCTCTGCAAGGCGCTGCCGCAAGTCGCCCCGCGTCCGGAACGTCAGATTCCCGTCCTTCCGCTCCGCCGGATCTTTCGCCGGGCGACCGCGCCGTTTGGGTTCCAACTGCTCTGACATCGCGAACTCCAATTAATGCGATTTTTCGCACGCGGTATGCGCGCAATAAGGTTGACAATTGCTTCCTGATATCCGAACTTAATCGAACATATTCCGAGTGCAACAAATATCTTGTGAGGACCCGATGGGCGATGAGGTTCTGACCGCACTAAACGAGCCGACCGTGGATCTCCTGGTTGCCGGACGCATCCTGGGTATCGGCCGGAGCGCGACCTACCGGGCTCGGAAGGCTGGGCACATCCCCACGGTGAGGGTCGGGCGGCAGTTCAGGGTTCCGAGCGCGAAGCTTCGAGAGATGCTCGGCTTGCCGCCGCATCCGCCCTCGTCTGGCTCGACGCCCCTCGCCGCCTGAACCCGCCATCGGCGGGGCGTGCCCCGCTGGCCGGATCCCTCCGCGCCGTACCGGCCGGCGCATCCACACCTCAGCACGAAAAAATGGCCCCGACACGAGGGTCACTCGCGCGGGGCCAAAAGGCTGAACTGCTATGTCTCTATGTAATCGACGTCGCCCCACGCGGCAATGCCGTTCTGTACCTACGTCACCGCCAGACCTTCCGTCCGTCGAAGACCTGCGCAAGCGCGCTGTTCTCGGTCGCGTACGCAGCCCTGAGCTTGCCGCGGTGATCGCAGGCTTGGCTTACGCCACGCCAGAGACGTGGAGGGCTGCTCGATGACAGCCTCCTGCACTATCCGTCCGCCCGTCGGCGCGCTCGCCTGCGCGAACTGCACGGCTTGGTCCCACTGGGATCACGTGACCGTCGGCCAGGATGGCCCCGGCGGCTTCCGCGTCATCGGTCAGAAGCCCACGGGGCAGTGCCGGGCCAACCCGCCGAGCATAAATTCCGACGCGATCGGTTCCGAGACAGCCATCTGGCCGGTCGTCGGTTCCGAGGATTGGTGCCGGCAATTCGAGATGCGCGACCAGCACGAGGTGGCGGCATGACGAACGTCGTCGCCTTCCCGCTGCGGCGCATGCCGCTTATCGACCGGCGCATCCCTCCAGGGACCGAGGTTATCCTCGCCCCGCTGGCTGACCAGTGGGTGGCCTGGGTCCGCACCCCGGCCGGCCGCCTCGTCGCTCTCGAATACACCTCCATCCGGGATCACGCCCTCTCGGACGCCCGGATCTACGCCGCCCGGTTCAGCATCCCGCTTACGATCCGGGATACGCCGCTCGGGGCCGCGGGGGCCGCCGACATGGGTGAGGTCTACATCTGGCCGAACCCGGAGGATAGTGGATGCTGGGGCGTCGAGCACGTGTCGGCGTCTGGCGACAGCTCGGCGATCCTCGCGACCGCGCTCAGCTTCGACGAAGCCGTCAACATCGCCCGCACTGAGGCCAAGCGGCTGGGCGCGACCTTCAACGACGGCACCGCGCCTCTCGGGGGCAGCGCCGCGTGAACACGAGCTCGCCCCTCGTCGCCGATCCCGTCGCAGTCCGGGCGCATCTCGCCCGGCTGCACGACTGCGCCGGTGCAGCGCTCGCGGGCATGCACCAGCCCGGCATGATGCAGTTGGTGCGCATCCATCCCGGCACCCAGGACACCCTGACGTTCCGCTTTGCCATCGGCGAGGTGGACCACATGGTCGACGAGGCCGTGCGGCAGGCCAATGCCGGGTTCAACGTCTACGTCGAGGGGCGCACCGTCTCGAAGACGGCGAGCAAGCGCGGCAGCCTCGCCGACACGGTCGGGGTCTTCGGCCTCACGGTTGATGCCGACGCCGACAAGGGCAAAGACAGCCGCATCGAGGTCGAGCCATCGCTCGTCGTCGAGACCTCGCCCGGCAACGCGCACCAATGGTTTCTACTCAACCGGGCGCTTCCCGCCAACCAGGCCAAGCGCCTCGGCGAGGCGATCCGCGCGAAGGTCGGCGGCGATTCCGACACCGGCGTCGTCACGCAGCCTTACCGCGTTGCCGGCACCCCGAACTTTCCGGGCAAGGCCAAGATCGCCCGGGGGCGCGTCGCCACGCAGACCCGGATCCTCGATATCGGCGGGCGGGTCTGGACCGCGGAGGAATTGCTCGCGGCGTTCCCGGAGACCGAGAAGCCGAAGGCCAAGGCGCGGCCCAACGCGGCGTTCTCGGGCGAGACCGGCTCGACCGGGCGCACCAGCCCGGAGGCCGAGGCGCTCGCCGCTGAAACCGACGTCCCGAAGCGCTGGCCGCAGTTCTTCGCTGCCGCCAAGGCGGCCTACGCAGACGGCCTGTCGCCCGACGACTTCGAGGCGCTGATCCGGCGCTACCCAGAGGGCTGCGGTGGCAAGTTCCTCGAACCCTACGATCGCCTGCGCCGCGAGGTCGAGCGCGCCTGGGGGTACGTGCAGGCCAAGGCCGACACGGTCGGGCAGGTGCCCGCCGAGCCGACCTATCCGGATGCACGCCGGTCCGTCGCCGAGGCCGAACGCGCCACTGCGGAGGTGATCGGGGCATTCTTCTCCGAAAACGTTCCGGCGCATCTCGCCAAGCTCCAAGAATGGAAGGCCGCTTTCGACGCATGGCAGGAGGACAAGCTCGCCAGGGTGCCGGACTTGGCCGAGCGGCCTCATATTCCTGCGCCGACCTCCTGGGGTGCCCGCATCGAGACCGCGATCGGCAAGACCGAGCTGGCCATCCAGGCGGCCGCGCAGGCTGCCAAAGACGGCTACCGCGTCGTCTACAGCGCGCCGATGCACGCCTTGCTCGGCGAGATCTCTGAGCGCTTCCAGCGGCACGGCGTGAAGGTGCGCGTCTACCGCGGCTATGAGAGCGCCGACCCCGAGACCGAAGGTTTGAGCATGTGCCTGGATCTTCCGGCGATGCGCGACGCCCGAGAGGCTGGCCGCCGGATCCGCCCCACGGCTTGCAGCTACAGCAGTGACGGGCTGGAGTACCGCTGCAAGTTCATGGAGGCCTGTGGGATGGAGCGGCAGCGCGCCGCCAGACCGCGGATCTGGCTCGTACCACACGCGCTCCTGCTGACGAAAAAGCCGACCTTCATCCCGGTCCCGAACGCGATCGTCATCGACGAGAGCATCGCCATGGCGGCGATCCCGGACAAGCCCGAACGCATGTCGCTCGACGCGATCCGGCAGGCCGACATCCGCATGGCGAACGAACTGTTCGCCGCGATGTCGTCGAACGCCAATGACCTCGACGCCGCTCGCGGGCGGTTGCTGCGCGCCCTCGACGATCACGCAGGCGACGGCTCGCTGCAACGGGAGATCCTAATCCGACACGGCGTCACCAGCATATTGGCTGGGCAAGCCCAGGCATTGGAGGAGATGCGCATGCGCGACCCCGGCATTCGCCCCGGCATGGACGCCAAGGACCGCAAGGCCCGGCTCGCCAGCGTCGGGCCGCTGAATGCCGAGGCGCGGCGCCTCTCCGACATCTGGGGCGAGCTGCGCGTGTTCCTGTCTGGCGACGCCAAAGCATCCGGGCGCCTGCGCCTGCGCTACGACACCGAGACCACCGCGCGCATGTTGGAATGCCGGTCGCTGAGGCAACTCGGCGACGGCTGGCACGCGCCCGCCCTGCTTCTCGACGCCACCCTGCCGCCGGCCGAGTTGCTGACGCCCGTGCTCGGCCACCCCGTCGAAGTCCGCGCCGACATCACGGCGCGCTGGAGCGAACACGTCTCGGTGCGCCAGATAGCCGGGGCGCCGGTCAGCGCGACCAAGCTCGGCATCGTCGAGGGCAAGGAGCCAGAGACCCCGCGGCGTTCCGTCGGCTACCTCATGCGCCTGATCCGCCTGCGCGCCGCCCTGGCGTGGCCGCGTACCGTCGTGGTCATCGGCCCGAAGAAGCTGATCGGCCTGCTGAAGGCCGCCAGCCTACCCGAGAACGTCGAGACCGGGCATTTCGGGGCGGTTGCCGGTATCGACCATTGGCGCGACGCTGCCGGCCTGATCTGCATCGGCCGTCTCCAGCCCGGCCCCCTCGACACCGAGGCCATGGCTGGCGTCATCACCGGGCGCGTGCCGCCGACGGTGGCGCCGATCGAAGGCAAGGGCGACGGCGTCTGGTACCCGAAGGTCGACGGCGGCATCCGCCTCGCCGACGGCACCGGCGTGTGGGTCGAGCAGGAGCGTCACCCCGACCCCATCGTTGACGCTCTGCGCTGGCAAGTGACCGAAGCCGGGTTGATCCAAGCCATAGGCCGGCTACGAGCTCTGCGGCGGACCGCCAAGACCCCAGCCTTCCTCGACCTCGTCTCGGACGTGCCGCTGCCGATCAGCGTCGATCGGGTCGTGCCCTGGGCCGAGGCACTGCCAGGAGCCTGGGCCAACATGGCCCCGGCCGGCGTGCTGCTGGAGAGCGAGGCCGACATCATGGCCGCCTTCCCGGACCTTGCGCCGACACGGGATGCGGCCCGGGCGCACACCGTTACGACGTCGGGGGTAACCTCTATAGAGAACTTACCTATAGGGTTTACCCCCAGCCTTGTAACGGTGTGCGCCTACAAGCGCCGCGGGCGATACGAGCCTGCCACCTGTCACCTGCTCCCGAACCGGCCGTCAGATGTGCACAGCTGGCTGTCCGGCCGACTTCACGGGCTGGATTGGCTCAAGGTCGATGGCGTGGAGCAATCGGCACCGTCTACGCCCGAGGCCGAGGGCGTAGCGCTCGACAGCCCGGCCGACATGGCGGTGGCGTGGCCTCACCTCTGGCCGACAGCTGGCGCAGCGCGCGTCTGGCGCGTCCGCAACAAAGACATCAGGCTTCAAGCCGGGGCGGTTCGCTTCCGGTATCAGCGGCCTGGTGCCCGCCAGAAGTGGCGGACGGGAGCCTATGACCCCGTGATAGTGCCGGCCCCCCGGGTATGGCTAGAGGATCGGCTGGGCTGCCAGCTGGCCGGCTTCGAGACCCCGAAGGTGCTCGAAGGAGCTGGGCCGCAGACGGCCTCACCGGCTGCTTCCCCCGCGCCACTCCTACCAACCGAGCCTGTCGTCGTCAGCAATCCGGCCGCGAAATCGGCCGTCCTGGTCGGCACGCTTGGTCGCTGGCTCGAACTGATGAGGCAGGCCGAACCTGCCAATGCGCACTTCCGAGCGCCCCTCTCGCCCGCCGCAGCCTCGTTTTTCTGACCACCCCCGAAGGAGTCCTCCATGACCCGCAAGCTCGACCCAGACCGCAGGCCCCATCCCGGCCGTACGCTCGCCCAGCGCAACGCTCTCGATGCCATTGGCTGCGGGGAGCCCCCGCGCTGCTCCCCAAAGACCATCAGGGCCCTGCTTGATGCCGGGCTTATCGTCGACACCGGCGGGGAAGTCCGCTGCGACGCCCTTGGGTCCTACCGGATCCCAAGCTACGCGATGCCAATCCCCGTCCACATGCAGTGGTGTTCGGCTATCGCCGCCACCGACGAGGAGATGGCCAGCCTGGAGGGGTTGGTATGATCCCCGCCGAGATCGCCACGAAGCTCGCCAAGATCATTCCGCGCCTCGCGACCGAGCATGAGGGCGAAGTGATCAACACGGTCAGCGCGATCAGCCGGATCCTGGTCGGCGCTGGTCTCGACTGGCACGTGCTCGCCAAGGTGATTGAGGAGGCGGGCAGCCCTCAGATCGCGACGTTCGACTGGTCCGAGGTCGCAGACTTTGATCCGGATCAGGCTGCTCCGGCCCGCCACCAGGAGCCGAAGCCCGACCCTGATGCGCCTGACGCGCCGTCTCGTCGTGGGGGCCTGCCAATCTGGGGCGTGAAGAAGATCGAGCCCTGGTGGGTCATCGCCGGGTACTGCCTCCAGATGGACTGGGCCTTGCCGAAACCCTTCGGCGGGAAGTCGCTCACGAAGGCGGACAAGGACCGGCTGCGCGCCGTTCAGAGGCTCGGCCCCGTCACCAACGCCGACGCCGACTGGATCGAGAGCGTCGTCACTCGATGCCATGCCGCCCGCGATGCGTGGCGCGCCCGAGATCGGAAGGCCGCAGCATGACGCCCCGAGAGATCGCCGCCTTCAACGCCGGTATCCGCGCCGCCCGCGAGGCCGCGCTGATCGTCGCCATCACCCTGGAGACCCGCGAGAGCGCGACCTGTGTTCGGGATCGTGCTGCCATCCAGGCGCTGCGGGGCCTCGCGGACGGTCTCGACGCTCTGGTGCTCGGCCGAGAAGCGGATCCGATGCAGCGTGTCTTCGCAGCCATCCAGGCCGAGGATGGCGACAGCGGCGCCATCGAGTGTCCCACCTGCAAGGGCCGCCTCGTCTGGGGTCGGGACAGCAGCAACGGTCACCTGCACGGCCAGTGCGAGACCGATGGATGTCTTCGGTGGATGCAGTAGGCCAATCCTATTGTTAGGTGTTATCTATCAGACAATGATTTTGGATAGAGACTATGCAAAGCCTCCATTCCCGTCTCGCAAAGCTTGAGGGCGCAGCGTTCAGCCCCATGCATCGCAAGCGGGTGCTCTGGGCCATTCAGGGGCCGCACAACATGCCAGAAGGTGCCGCCGTCGCGTTCCTTCGGGAGTGCGGTCACGCGGTGCGGGACGAAGATCTCAACATCATCCGGATCGTCGTCGGCGCCGAGGAAGGGCGGCCCGTCGATCTGCCGCTGAAGTACATCTCGCGGGAGTGCTACCAATGACCCGCGGTCCTGTATTTTCGCTGTTGTTTACAGACGGTTGCCACCGCTTGGGGGGCTGCTGATGCCGAGCGGGACCAATCAGTTCGAACCGGGCCGGAGCGGGAACCCGAACGGCCGTCCTAAGGGATCACGCAATCGCTCGACCAAGGCGTTGGAGGCCATCTTCGACGGCGAGAGCGAGGCCCTGACCCGCCGGGTGATCGAGCTTGCCTTGGACGGCGACACGGTCGCGCTGCGGATGTGCATGGACCGGCTGATGCCCGTCCGAAAGGATCGGCCGATTACTTTCACATTGCCGGAGATCGAGACGGCAGCCGACCTGACGAAGGCGACCAAGGCGCTCCTCCGGGGCGTGGCAGACGGCGAGATCACCCCGAGCGAGGCCGCGGAACTGTCGAAGCTAGTGGACGCGCACACGAAGGCGATCGAGGCCGTGGATCTCGCGACGCGCCTGAGCGCGCTGGAGCAGGCCACAGGAGGCAAGCGATGATCCCGAAGCTCATGGATAGGCTGACCCGGCTGGAAGCCGCCACGGCCCCGCCCTCACAGGGCAAGCATCTCGCCTTCCGGGTTGAGGCACCACGCGGGATACCGGTCTGCGAGATCGTCACGTTCCTCCGCGAACGCGGGCACGCCATCCACGACGACGACAGCGTGCTCGTCATGAACCTCGCCGCCCACGAGCACGACGGCCTCGCGCCACTCCGGGACCTGAGGCCGGATCTGATGACGGAGGATGACCGAGCCCGAGCCGGGGTCGCTGCGAATTGGCCGATCGGCGCCGGATCGTCCTTCACGTTCAACCTAGATAGCCCCGGAAAAGCCCGATGATCTCGAAACTCGCGGAACGGCTCGCCCGTCTCGAAGCCTCCTTCGTATCGAGATCCAGCCAGGATGGGCCGTCCCGTGAACTGGTGCGGATCTGGCTGCGCGCGGTCGCCATCGCCCTCGGCGGTTATCCTCGTTCCCGGCAGTCGGTCCCGCCGTATCTGGAGGACACCTTCAGCGACGGCTTCGCTCGGGGGCTTGGGTATGCCGACCACGACGACATGGAAGCCCAGGCCAAGGCGAACCCTGAGGACTGGGGGCGGCGGATCGAGCAGGCGCACGCGTCCTTGTGCCAGCGGTACGAGGCGGACGGCTTCCCTGATCACAGCCAGCGCGGATTTCGGGTTCTCTGCGCGGCCCTCGACGAGTGGGGCGCAGCGAAGTCGCATAACCCGAACTGGCCCGAGACGGACGACAGCGACACCCTTGCCCGCGCCCTGACGTTCTACGGCGTGCGGGACGAGCCGACGAGAACGTCCGCATGACTTCGAACCTGTTGGCCCGCCTCGCCCGCCTTGAGGCCACTCACGCCTCGCCGGTCGCGTTGGACACGTCGTTCACCCCGGCGTTGCGTCTGCTGCGCCTGCTGCTCGCCGTCTACCTCGGTGACCTTCGACCCGGTGAGGATGTCGTCGCGAGGGAGGCGCGAGCGTTGGGGTACGAGAACGCGGTCGAGATGCACTCCGCCATGACCGCGAACCGGACTAGCGTCATCAGTTGGGACAGTGCGCACAACATGGCGGTGGCCCGGATGCTGGCGCCCTTCGGCGGTGGGGCTGGTGCGGGCATAACGGCCAACCGCGATGCCCTATCCGCCCTGCTGACGACCCTGCCGGTGGCCTTCGCCGACCTCTCGGACGCGAACCCCGAACATCTTGATGCGGCAGCCGAATGGGTGAGCCTATGACACCGATCACGCTCAGCAAGCGCCTTGCGCTCTTGGAGTCGGCACGTAGCGCAGCACCGATCAGGCTTTCGACTGAGGAGGCGCAGGAAGCAGCCCGGAGGTACGAGGCGAGCCTGTACGCGCCGGAGGAGCCCGATCCCCATGCCTTGGCGTACTGGGCGACCGGCACCGTGCACCAACTCGCCTCAGACTACGACGCGATGTTGAAGGGCGCTCCAGCACCATGGGAGTGAGGTCTATGAGCAAGAGCGAACTCGATATCCACGAAGAAATGCTCCTGCCCTTCAAAAATCAATTTTATCTGGAGCTTCCGCCAGATCCGCGCATCATCGACCCGGCTCGCATCAGGGCTCTCCGGGAGCGTATCCTGTCCCCCTATAGCTACAAATGGCGCGGGGAGGACGCCGACTTTGAGATCGCTGAGGCGATCTTCGGTGCTCGAAGGGCCGAGAACCCAAAGAACGTCGTCCACCTTGTCACAGATATGATGTTGCGAGACGAGCGCGGATACTCGACGCGTTCACGCTTTCCCGGACCTGAGTTCAAGAAGCAATACTACGTCACTGTCGCGATCTCGACCCTACCGAAATACATTCACGAGCATGGACCTGGAGCGGGTCTGATGGAGAGGCTGTTTCCCGGCTTCGGCTACGATTACCAGTTCCGAGGGAAATTTCAGAGGCTCCGCCTTGCTAAGGAAGACGAGCTTGGTCCGTGGATCGAGTCCGATTTCCAGCCGAAGATGCTGGTGGCGGCGGTGCTTGAACGACTGGAGCGGTATCCTGAGGAAGCACCGCAGTGGCGGCGCTTATGAACATCACCAGCCTGCGCCAGCGCCTCGAACGGCTGGAGGCCGAAAAGATCTCGACGCTGACACCGTCGAGGCCCGATCCGCTCCTGACCATGTTGCAGGTCCTGATTGCCCACCACCTCGGGAACGCTGGCCCGACCGACAGCATCGCGGAGTCGATGGCTCGGGGGCTCGGTTACGACAAGGGCCATACCTTGATGATTGCCCTACGCGCTGGTCGGGAGACGCCGGTCGCCGAAGATCTCAGCAGCCGGTGGCGGGACGCCACACGCCGCCTGCTCGCCATCAAGGATGCGGCGCCGGGCTGCGACGGCCCGATATTCGCGGCCGTGGTGGAGGCGTTGTTCTATGAAATGCCGGAGCGCCTTCAGCGGCACCCGATGGTGGCGGAGTTCGGCTTTACATCTCGGGCGGCGTGCCCCCCGGTCGGTCAGAATTGGTTCAGGCTTTCAGTCTATCCTTGAATTGAAGACGGCCCCGGATCACTCCAGAGCCGTCCTCTACTGGGTAATGCACTGCACTTTTCTGAATTTCTGTTTTCTCAGCATATTACATTCACTGAGTTTTGAACTCACATGCTGCTTTTTCTACACTTACGGCTGAGTTCATAACGTTCGGGGTTTCTTCCTGGCTTCGGCTAGCCGAGGTAACATTTACTGCACATGAGTTGTTGTCATATATCAGGTTAAAAGCCGTTTGGATTTTCATCGTAACCCCGGTGCCGCGTGTAGCCCACTCCTCTGCGAAGACCGAATAATTTTTAGGGCCGATCCTTTTCATTGTAAAACAATACTTATTTCTTGGCCAGTATTCGTCATTTGAAATATCTGTAAAGCAACCACGCCCTCCATTTGGGCCAAACTTTACGCTTTGGGCCTTCTTTTTAACGAAATTTAGGGGCGCGCTTTCACTAACCGAAAAATTGTTACCATCTGTTAAGATGTATGGATACGTGCCGCCGCCGTACCCTTCCGGGGTCGATGTCCAACTGATAGTAATATTTATCAACGCCCCCTCCGCATGAGCCAAGTCTATGGTTGTTAAAGATAAAAGCGTAGCCATTGCATAAGTGGATTTACGAATTGATTTTTGAATGAAGTTTTTCATTAATTTCATTGGCTCCCGGAAGCGTTGTTGTTGCCAGCCCTAGAAAAATAAAGAAATTTTACGCAGATGTTGCATATCATTTTCTCTCTACAGAGCATTTCGCCCAATTTAGAGGATTTGCCGGTATCATGCGTCCTCCGTGTGTTTCGTTGGCACTTGCAGAGTTAACCTGAATACTACAAGAGCTGTCGGTATAAGTAAGGTTAAAATCGACATTATTGATGAATTTTTCCCCGGTAGCACGAAGCATCGTGTCCTGCCACTTAATATGGTAGTAATTTTGCCCAATACGACGCATATTAATGCAGTATCCAAATTTTACCCAGTAATCGCCTCCACGCTTAGACCAGCATTTTTGACCGCCGTTTAGACCGAATTTTGCATCTTTTATCTTGAATACGTCCATCGACAATAGTTCAGTAATTGCGAAGGAATTTCCGTCAGTGAGAATAAAAAGCTGCACATCGCCAACCGATGTAGAGCCAGCTTCATCTCCCCAATGTATTTTTGGTTCAATGAGTAACGCCTGCGCTGAAGAAGTGCTGACATTCGATGTGTATCCGAGTAAGGCGATTACGAGGAACTGAGCTGGTTTCAGCCAATAATATCTGTAATTTTTATGTTTGATGAATTTGTTAGAAGGTTTTATCATGACTCAGCCCCACAGTCTATTGCGTCTACGCTTGACATTATTCTTGCGAATTAGATTAATGCTGATTTTAAAATAGATTTTAGCAGCTGGAATAATTCCCTACAGTAATACAATTTGATTTAGGGGATTTGACAATCGCTCGCACTTTCATTTTCGGCGCAAATGATCGCGGCGGATTTTCGTTGATCTGGATTGATCTCTGCGCCAAGTGTCTCGGCTTGTATACAATGGTCTTTTGTCTAAGCGGGATGTTGATACGAAAATTTTCTTTCTTGACAAAGGGGCATACACGACCGGATCTGATCCGCAACGTTTCAACTGCTTCTAAAGTAGGTTTGACGGTGTCAAGACTAGCATGCGCGATACGGTTATAAGTCGTCATAGCCCGTACCGAAGCAGCCCCCCAGGTTCCATCGACCGCCTCGGGATCGCAACCGACACGCTTCAACTCGGCTTGGAGTACGCGGCCAACGTCAACCTGTGGGAGCACCGTAGGAGGACGAGGAGGCGTTGGCGTTGGCGTTGGGACATTCACCGGTTGCTCCGGCGCGGGGCTGGGCTTCGGTGGCACCGAGCTGAGCGTCGCGATATGTGCTCTGACATCGCCAGTGAAGCGGCCATTTGGGTAGAGCAGTAGGTAGGTGTTCGAAAGTTCGGTTTGGTTCGAGCCGAGCGCCCTCTGCACCATCCGCTGTTCCTGCGCGGCCTGTAGTTGGTGCACGAAGCGCATCTCGTTAGGGAATTGCGTCGAGGCTACCATACAAGCTTGCAGCCCAGTTTCCAGATCGGTCTTAGTTAGTGCCGACGTGCTTGCATTCGCATCGATGAGTCGATCGCAGTTATTCTCCCCTGGAGTCCCCGTCTGTTGAGATTTCGGCTGGAAGTAAAATTCCCCAAGAAGCTGATCGTAGTAGCTCGGGATCTGGCTCCTGCCGGTGCCGGATAACGCTGCTTGGCGTACTTCTGCCCGCAACCGCTGGACCATCGGCCTGATTTCAAGGCCATCCTGATCGATGAGGGTCAGCAGCTTGCGCGTGAACAGACCGTTGGGGTTGGCATCTTGTTCCCCGAGGTTGTCAATTGCCTCTTCGCCGACGCCCGCCGAGAAAATCACGAAGGTGCCGCGGGGCGGATCGACACGACCGAGCCCTCGCGTCGCGCCGAGTGACCGCGTTGCGACACCGCCGCTTATTTCACGCAAGGGATTGTTACGGCAGGCATCAAGGATGACTAAGCTCACGCGGGCGGACCGACCCTCCAGGTCGAGGAGGAGGTCTGTTAGGTTGAACCCTTCGGTGCGAAGCATGCGCTCCTGATCAGGCGAGAGAGGTGGAATGTCGATAGGCAGCAGGTAATTCGAACCATTCAGTTCGACGCCGTGTCCAGCGTAGTAGACGAGTGCTTCGCTTCCCGGTTCGACACGCGCAAGGAATGTGGAGACCGCCTCGTTCATGCTCCGTCGATCAAGATCAGTTCTGTGTAGGACTTCGTACCCGAGCTTTTGCAGCTTTGTCGCCATAGCTGCGGCATCGCTCCTTGTGTTCTTCAAAGATGAAACGTTGCGATATGCGCCGTTTCCAATCACAAGAGCGAAGCGCTTTATCGACGTATTGACGGCCACAGTAGCGTTAAATGTCACGCTTGGCCCTTCTTGAGCATGAAGTACAGTAGTTATATTGAACAATATTAAAATATAAGCAGAAAATACGCATAGTATGAACGCTAAAACGGCCTTCCCTCCACTGCCCGCGCGCACCATTTCTTGTCCCACCATTGCAGGTTTAACATACACGGCTTATGGCGGAAGGCTCGACGGTTGCAAAGCTGGTTACATGATGGCTCATAAATTTCGCGGGCTACTGTGGTCAATTTCCATCATAACGGGCATTGGGATCGTCAGCCAAGCTTCTGTATCTGCTCAATCGGTCGAGTCAGAGGTGGAGGAACAGGGGACTGGGGCGCAGCCGCTTTCGGCAGAGGAATTCGCACGTTTACCGAAGACGCCAGAGTACCGCGCCTTCTTGCCGGAGCGGGTTGACCTATCGCCGCGATTTCCAACGCCCGGGAGCCAGGGGTCTCAAGGTTCCTGCGTCGGTTGGGCGGTCGGTTATGCGGCACGCGCTTACTATGCTGACGCCGCTGAAGGCCGGAATGTCCACGATGCAAGCAATATTCCGAGTCCTGCCTATATATATAATAGCATTATAAGCAATTCAAGTAAATGCAATTCAGGTTCCAGCATTGTTGACGCCCTAAATTTGCTGAAAAATAAAGGGTCATTATCTCTTAAGAAATATCCATATAATGTTGCTCAATGTCAAAGGCCAGATAGTGAAAAGCAATCGCAGGCTGGAGATTTTAGAATTGAACGTTGGATGGCAGTTAATTATAGCTCGATTGACCAAGTAAAAGGCGAGCTTGCGAAAGGCCACCCTGTCATAGTATCATTAAGAACTTCGGGACAATTTCATAAACTACAGCGTGGACAAATATATAGGTTGGTAGGTGGCCACGAAGATCGATGGCATGCGCTTCCGATGATTGGGTACGATGAGACGCGTCAGGCTTTCAAGTTCATAAATTCTTGGGGCACGAACTGGGGCGATCGTGGTTTTGGCTGGATCAGCTACGACTCGTTCCGGTCTGAGGTTAGAGATGCCTATGTCATGCGGCCCCTGAAGCCCGTCGTCCCTGAGCGAAAAGAGACTCCTATCCCCCCTCCGCCAGAAGTACGGATCAAACCGCCGACGCCGACACCAGCCCCCGATCCGGTCGTCCGCATTGATCCGAAACCGACGCCGTCGCCAACCCCGGTTTCAGTGCCTGAGTTCGAATGCGGGCGTGTTCAAGCCAAGCAGCAAGGAGAGAAAATTACCTTCTCTGGGTTTGTGGGCTCGGACAACGATTTGCGGGCGCTGACGGAGCGCGCTCGGACGATCAACGCCGATGTCGATGTAGCCGTGCGACCCTGGCCGCAATGCGAGGTTCTGCTCACTCTGGAGAAGCCCCTAGCCGAAGCCGATCGCCCTAAGGTTAAAATCACGAGTTCTGGCAAAGGCACACAGGCGGACGACTATCTTCAGATCGCGGTGAAAAGTCCGACGTACCCGAGCTTCTTGCAGGCCGCCTACATCCAGGCCGATGGATCGGTTGTCCATCTCATTCAGACAGATAGCCTGCACCTCAAGGCCGTCCCGCCATCTAGCAACATCGTTTTCGGTGCGGTGGACGGCACCGGTCCCAAGTTCAAAGTCTCACCACCGTTCGGTCGCGAATTGCTGATCGTTCTGGCGTCGCGCAGCCCCTTGTTCGCTACACCTCGCCCCCAGCAGGAAACCGAGCGGCAATTCCTGACCGATCTGCGCAAGGCTCTGATAGCCAAACCCGATGCGGCCGCGCCTGATCGAGTGGTGTCGGCAGGGTTTGACTCGATCATCACGTCAGAGGCCACTGTGATTTCAACCGGGGGAACCCAGCCGTGAGGAACATCACTCTCGCCCTGCTTTGCACGCTTCTCGGCGCCCCGGCATGCTTTGCTCAGGAGCCAGTGCCATCAACACCAACAACGGAAGAGATTGTTCGTTCGCTCAATCCGACGACAGCTGCTCAAACTCGTTCGTTGCGAGGTATCCAGGTAGTGCCTGGAAAAGAAGCTGCGCCTCCCTCTATCGATCTAACAATCAACTTTCCCTATGACTCCGCGAAACTCGGAGGAGAGGAAATGCTGGTTCTGAAGCGGCTTGGGAGTGCGCTTCAGGACCCCCGCTTGGCGTCGTACTCATTTTTGATTGCAGGGCATACAGATGCAAAGGGCTCAGAAGAGTACAATCAAAAACTATCAGAAGCACGCGCGAAAGCTGCACGTGAGCATCTAATCTTCTTCTACGACATCGATCCGAAGCGACTGCAAGCTGTGGGCTATGGCAAGAGCAAGCTCGTCGCGCCTGATCAACCCGAGAGTGCTGCAAACCGTAGGGTTCAGATTGTGAATTTGGGGCCATCCAGCTAGGCGCGGCGTCATAACTTAATTATTGCTCACAGAAACCCGCTTCCTGAGTGCCCCTTGAAGGCGTTCGCGCGGCGGATGTAGCCGACGACGGTGCGGGGGTCACGGTGGCCCGACTGGTCCATGATCCGGGCGAGATCGGCCCCACGTTCGGCCGCTGGTCCTTACACCGGCACCGCTTGGATCACGTTGCGCAGCGTGCCGAGCCCGACGATCTCCGTTTCCATGATGTCGCCGGGCTTGAGGAATTCCGGCGGCTTGCGGGCGTTGCCAATGCCGGGCGGCGTACCTGTCGCAATGATATCGCCCGGTACCAGCGTCAGGCCGTGCGACAGCTCAGCGATGATGCGGGGGACCTTGAAGTACATCTGCTGGGTCGAGGCGTCCTGCTTCACCACGCCGTTGACCCGGGTCAGGAGGTGCAGGTTCGAGGGATCGAGATCCGACGCGGGCACGATCCAGGGTCCGATCGGACCATAGCCGTCGAGGCTCTTGCCCTTGAACCACTGCCCGCCGTGCAGCTTGATCTGCATGTCTCGGGCAGTGGTGTCGTTGATGACGCTGTAGCCAAACACGTGGCTCATGGCGTCGGCTTCCTTGATGTTGCGCCCGCCTGTGCCGATGATCACCGCGAGCTCCACTTCCCAGTCGATCGCGGTCGAGACCTCGGGGTCATAGGGAATCGGGTCGTAGGGACCGTTCACGGTGTTCACGCCCTTGGTGAAGAATACCGGGTGGGCCGGGTATTCCATGTTCGTACCGCGCACCGCTTGGCCCTCGGCGAAGTGCTCCAGGTAGTTCCAGCCAACCGCGTAGATGTTGCGTGTCGGCGCCGGGATCGGCGCGAGTAGGCGTACGGTCTCGACCTGTGGGCCATCGCCCGCGGCCGCCGCGCGGCGGACGGCATCGAGCGCAGCGGGCCCAGCCTCGATCAGCGAGACCATCCGCGCGGGGTCGAAGCCTGGGACTGAGGCTCGCGACAGATCGATGACGCGTCCGTCCGAGCGCACGACACCCAGCTTGGGCGCACTGCTGCCATCCGGCGCGAACGTGACGAGGCGCAGCGCGTCCCCACCAGCGGGCGGGATCGGGCGTCCTGGACCTGCGGCCGGCGCCTGGGCGGAGGCTGAAGAAGCCAGAGCCCCGACCGCGGTGGCTGCTACCGTGAGGTTCAGGAAATCACGCCGGGTGCTCATGAGCCGTTCTCCTCCGCGCTCACCCTTCGCTGAGGCGTTGCGCTCAAAGACCGTCGGCCGTCCAAATTCAGAATGCAATCAGGCGGGGCGACAGTCGGGCGTCGGCGTTGCGGTATCTGCAAGGGCGCTCCTCGCTGTGGGGCTGATCACGTTTGCGGCTTCATGGCCTGAGCCAGCTGCCTAGCCATTGCCGTCACATCATCCGGTGACGGGCTCGAAGGAGAGAGGCGCTCGTTCTTACCCGTGATCGGTGCCAAATTTGGAGCCATGACGCCGGCCATCACCGTGTTGACGAGGCCGCGCACGAATTCCGAAGCTTGCGGGTCCGACCGCCATGGGCCGTTGCCCAAGTGCTCTCGGAACGATCGAAGAACGCTGGCCTGCGCAAGGAGAAACGATGCGATCCTGTCGTCGCCGAACAGGTCGGCGAGGGTCTCGTTCTCTGCGAAGCTTTTCTCCAGGCGATCGGTTATCTCGGCATTGAGGCTCCGATCACCTCCTGAAGCGGCATCCTCCAGGCGCGCTCGAAGGTGCTCAGGGATCCGCAAGGTGATGTTGACCCGATCTGTCGGCGTCTTTGCCATTGCCCATCCATTCCCGCTGTAAAATCATCGGCTTGCGCTGTCGCGCAGCGGGCTCCACTCAACACGAATCGGCGTCACTTTTGACACCATACAGGTTGCAAAAGTCGCTGTAAGGCGTCATAAATGACGCCACGTTATTTCACCGCCTCGGTGCCATGGATAAGCGCGCATCATCACCAATGGCACCGGCCGTGCGCTTCCGCATCGAGCCTGCTTATGCGCCTCCAGAAAAGATCGCGCGCAGGCTCTGCCTGACGCCGCGCGCATTCGAGGAATGCCGAGTGCAACTGCTGGCCCGCGGCTTCCCGCGGCCGGACGAGACTACGGGCATGTACGACCTCGAAGCTGTGGATCGCTGGCGCATGCACCAGTCGGCAAGGTTCTATCCCGAGTTGGCGCCGTCGCTGGTTGATGCGGCTTCGGCGGCACCGACTTCGAGCATGGGAGACCGGTTCTATGAGGCCCAGAAGCGCAGCGGGCGCAGTTGACCTGCCTCGGTATGTGAGGGTTCGTAAGAAGGCCTCTGGCCGCCTCTACTACTACTACCAACGCTACCGGCAGACCGATCGTGAGTGGCCACCGCTGACACTCCCACGAGACACGAACGATCCCGAGTTCTGGCGGCGATGCCGTCAATGCGCCGAACTCGACGCAGCGCGACTGAACGGCGAATGGAAGTGGTCCTGGCTGGGCAAGGGTGACCGCCGGCACGATTTGCCGGATCCTGCTCTTGCTGGGCTCAGTGTCTTCTGGGGCGCTGTTGACGCGGCGGAGAAGGCTGACCGCACAGCGCAAAATCAGGTCGATAAGACGTTCGGAGCTCTCGCCGAAGAATATATGGCGCACACCAAGTTCACCGGCTTAGCTGATCAAACCAAAGATAACTACGGACGTCATCTAAAGACAATCATCCAGACCTGGGGCAATGATCGGGTTGCAGCTCTGACCACTGCAGATGCGCAAAAGGCAATCGACAGCTATCAGTCCACACCTAGCTCAGGGATCTATTTCCGCGCCGTTTTGTCACGATTGATTGGTTTCGGCATTCCACGAGGCTACTCGCCAACCAACGTAGCCGAGGCAACGGAGAAGATTGAGTACGAGTCCGATCCACATGAGCCCTGGCCGAGCTGGGCTTTCGAATTATTCTTTGAGCACGCACGCGTCGGCATGCACCTGCCGGTCTACTCAGCCTTGTACACCGGCCAGCGCTCCGGCGATGTGATCGGCATGCTTCGTCCGATAGCTGCAGCGAATGCCATCGCTCTTAAAACCCAGAAGACTGGAGCAGACACGTTCATTCCGATCCACTCGGAATATCGCGAGGTCCTGGCCGCCACCCATGTCGAGCACCCGCGGCTACACCTCCGCGAGGATGGCGAGCCCTGGACCGTAGCCGGCTATCGCACCGCTTGGCAGCGGGAGATGACGTCCACGAACGCTAAAGGACGGCCCACGTTGGCCTCTCCCGCCAAGCAGGCCGCCATGCAGCGCATCCGCGACGCAGGCCTCGTGTTCCACGGACTGCGTAAGAACGCCGTCAACATGCTGCTTGAGGCCGGATGCACCGAGGCCGAGGTGGCCGCGATCGTAGAGATGTCAGAGCAGATGGTGCGGCATTACAGCCGAGACGTGAACAAGCGACGGCTGGCCCGGAACGCGATGAAGAAGCTTGAGGCCGGCTGGGAGGAGACGAGACGCAACCTATTGGGGAGCACCCCAACGATAAAGCGATGACGGTTTGGCAACCGCCTCTATAATTTTGGCAACCGCGTGTTGAGAGGCGGCTGCGGTCAAACAGAAAAATATTAGTGGTGAGATAGGGTTAGACTGGTGCTGCGAGACAGGATTGAACTGTCGACCTCTTCATTACCAATGAAGTGCTCTACCACTGAGCTACCGCAGCAAGCGCCGTGGCGACCCCGCTTGGGGGCGTGTCCGTCCGGCTGAGAGGGGCAATAACGGATCATCGCCGGCTTGGCAACGGTGGGTTACGCGTCCGTCGCCTTAACTTGCCGGCATGTCGCGCGAATGATCGCCGCGAGGCCCGGTTCGGACACGGCCTCGGCGGCCTCGGCGGGCGTGAACCAGCGCAGCTCGCGCTGGTTCACCTCGGGGAAGTTCTTGAGCTGCTTGCGAACCTTGAGCGGGAACACCTTGACCTGGCACAGGACCGCGTCGAGGTTCTTCAGGCGCTTCTGGTAGACGTAGTAGCCGAGCGGACGCTTGCCGACATCGCCGCGCAGGCCGGCTTCCTCGTAGGCTTCGCGCGCCGCCGCCTCGAACGGCTTGCGGCCCTTCATCGGCCACCCCTTCGGGATGACCCACCGCCGGCTTTCCCGGGAGGTCACCAGGAGAATCCGGTTCTCGCCGTCGCGCCCCTGCTGGAACGGCAGGACACCCACCTGCCGGCGCGGTTCAGTCGTATCCTCGACCGCGGCCGTCACGACAGGACCGGCCGGGTCGGAACCCGCATTGTGCCCCGCCGGATCGACGGCGCGACAGGGATTTGAAGCGGAGAGCAGATCGTCTGATCCTCGGTCGGCGCGGGCATGCATCAGCAACAAGGTACGCAGTATCAGCAAGTGACGTCAACGTAAGCGCGCGAGCGAGGGAAAAGTTCAGCACAAGACTGATATCTCCGATTCCTCTCTAGTTACCTGGCTAAGGCTGGACCGACCGATCCGTCACGCCGTCCGCCGCGCCGCCCGCTCCCCCGAGGCCGGGACCGCTGCGGACGCCATGCCGGCAGAGACCGCGTCGGCTCCCGGACCAGCCGGCGGGCTGGCTGCGGGGATGATGGTCGGAAGCGGGGCCGACGGCGTCGGCTCGGCCGGGACGAGGACGGGCTTCGGCATCTCGGGCTCCTCCGGCTCCACCGCGGGCGCGGAGGGCGCGAGCGTGTTCGGCGGCTCGCGCCACGCGAAGGCGTCGAGCCGGCCGCTGACCGGCGAGACCGGCGCCCAGGTGTCGGACGCGATGCCGTCGGCGATCCAGACCGGGTCGCGCGGCGCCCGCGCCGCCCGGGACAGCCACTCGCGGGCCTGGCCGGACGCCGCGCCGTGCTCGGCCTCCTCGATCGCCGCCATCATCAGGCTGGAGCGGACGGTCGGGCGGTCGGCGAGCAGCGGCTTCAGGGCCTCCCGGGCCCGGCCGTATTCGCGCGCGTCGAGGGATGCCTGTGCCACGGCGAGGCGGGATTCCGGATCCCAGGACGAGAGTTTGGCCAGGGTTTCGGCCCGGGCCAGGCGGTCGCGGACCGAATCGCCGGGGCGCAAGCCGAGATAGACCTTGGCGAGGTCGGGGTGCGGATTGGTCTTCCAGGCCGTCTCGACCACCTTGGCGGCCTTGCGCAGGTCGCCCCGGCGCGACAGCAGGCGCCCTGCGATGCAGGCCGCCGGAACCAGGTCGGGGGCGAGCTTGACCGCCTGCAGGGCGC
>NZ_VRVD01000700.1:0-2279 GCF_008040015.1 Methylobacterium sp. WL18
CCGTTGCCGCCGGGCCGACCCCACGGGCCGCCGCCGCCACCGCCGCTCTGATTGCTCCAAAGCATCCTAGCCGTCGTCTCCTGCCTGCCCGCACCCGGTCCGCACGCTGAGCGTGCTCCCCGGACCGCGTCTCCCTGCCTGAACGGCCACGCTCGCCCACCTCATCCCGCCCGCCGGCCCGTTCGCGGGACCGGTGGGTCGGTTTGGTGGCTAAACGCCTGCGCGGGCGACTCTTCTCGAGAGGCCAGGAGCCCCATGAGATCGCACGCCCGACAGGCACCTGCGGGTGTGCGCCCCACGCTGTCAAGGCTGGCAGGTGGGCACGCACAGGCCGGAACACAACCGCGGCGGCGCGCCTCAGCGGATGCGTGCCCAATCGACGAACGCGAAGGCGTGCTCGTCGCGCGGGCCGGCCGGGTGTGCCTCGCGGAAGGTCTCGCGGAACGCAACCCGATCGAACGTGGGGAAGCGCACGTCCCCCTCCGGCTCGGCCTCGACTTCGGTGAAGTGGAGCCGGTCGGCATGCGGCAGGGCGAGGGCGTAGATCTCGGCCCCGCCGACCACCATCAGCTCCGGGCCGGAAGCGGCCGCGACGGCGGCGTCCCAGTCGTGGACGACCTCGGCGCCCTCGGCGCGGAAGCTGGGATCCCGGGTGAGCACCAGGGTGCGGCGGCCCGGAAGCGGACGGCCGATCGAGGCCCAGGTCCGCCGGCCCATCAGCATCGGCTTGCCCATGGTCAGCGCCTTGAACCGCTTTAGGTCGCTGGACAGGTGCCAGGCGAGCCCGTTGTCGCGGCCGATCACGCCGTTGCGGGCGAGCGCCGCGACCAGCGAAATGGTCGTGCTCATACCGCCACCGGGGCCGAGATGGCCGGGTGCGGGTCGTAATTCTCGATGGCGATGTCCTCGTACCGGAAGGCGAACAGGTCGCGAACCTCCGGGTTGAGGCGCACCTGCGGCAGCGGGCGCGGCGCCCGGTCCAACAGGGTCCGTGTCTGCTCCAGGTGGTTCATATACAGATGCGCGTCGCCGAACGTGTGGACGAAGTCGCCAACTGCGAGCCCAGTTACCTGGGCGATCATGTGGGTCAGGAGCGCGTAGCTCGCGATGTTGAACGGCACGCCCAGGAAGGCGTCGGCCGAACGCTGGTAGAGCTGGCAGGATAGGCGGCCGTCGCTCACGTAGAACTGGAACAAGCAGTGGCAGGGTGCGAGCGCCATCCGGTCGAGGTCCGCCGGGTTCCAGGCCGAGACGATCAGGCGGCGGGAATCGGGATTGCGCCGGATCTCGCCGAGCAGCCAAGCGATCTGGTCGACGCTGCCGCCATCGGGCTTGGCCCAGGAGCGCCATTGCCGGCCGTAGACCGGGCCGAGGTCGCCGTGCTCGTCGGCCCACTCGTCCCAGATCGTCACGCCGTTGGCCCGCAGGGCGGCCACGTTGGTGTCGCCGGCCAGGAACCAGAGCAACTCGTGGATGATCGAACGCAGGTGCAGCCGCTTCGTGGTGACCAGCGGAAAGCCCGCGGACAGGTCGAAGCGCATCTGGTGGCCGAACACCGAGAGCGTTCCGGTGCCGGTGCGGTCGTCCTTTACGGCGCCCTCATCGAGGATGCGCCGCAGCAAGTCGTGATAAGCGTCCATCGAGCACTCCAGAGCACCAGAATGGCGGCTGGCATGTTCCAACCCCGTATAGGAGCATTGGGGGTGTGAGTCTCGATGCGGGACGAGCGTCCCCTTTACAGGCGGATGCGCTACCCCGGCCACAGCACGTATGTCACCAAGGCGAGGTTCGACCAGCCGTGCAACGCGATGCCGGGCCACAGCCGGCCGGTGCGCCAGCGCAGCCAGCCGAGCACGAGCGCGAGCGGCAGCAGCGAGACCGGCCGGGCGAGCCCCCAGGACGAGACATGCGCCGCCGCGAAGATCACCGCCGTGACCAGCACCGCGCCCAACGGCCCCAGGGCCTCCCGGGCGCGGGCGAAGGCCTCCCCGCGCAGCAGCAACTCCTCGGCCACGGGCGCCAGCACCGCGAGATAGAGCAGCCAGGCCGCGACCGCGCTCTGGCTCATGAACGGCGACAGCCTCACCCGCTGGCCGAAGCTCGCGCCGAACAATTCGGCGGTCCCTGTGACCCAGGCGATGTGCAGCACCGGCCACACCAGCAGGAGTCCCAGCAGCACGACCGGCCGCATCCCGTTCGGGCGCTCTCGGTCGAGGGCGAGGCGGCGGCGCCAGCCCGCGGGGTCGCGCCACCAGGCCCCGCCCAGCACCAGGGCGGCG
>NZ_VRVD01000701.1:0-2275 GCF_008040015.1 Methylobacterium sp. WL18
CCTTCGCCCGAGGCCGCCCCGAGGCCGTCGCGAGGCGGGTCGGGCGCTGCGCCAGCTCGACCAGGCTCGGCTTGTCGTAGCTGACCGGCGCGACGCGGTTGGCCACCGTGATGCAGCCGGTGCAGATCGAGCCCGAAAGCTGCTGCCACCTCTGTTGCTGTCGCTCCGCGATGAGCGCGCTGCGATCGACCGGCGGGCGGGGTTGTTCCGCGCTTCGGCCCGCGGGAACGGCCGCAACGATCGACGGCGACAGGACGGTGAAAGCAGCAAGCGCCGCCATCAGGGAATGTGCAACGCTCTTCATGACCCATCTCGGCGGCTGTCCGGAGCCGCCAAGCTTCTCGTTGCCGTGCGGGCGCCGCCGAGCAAACCGTTTTCTTGAAGAGTCGGTATTCAATACGCAGGTCGCGAGCCCGGTCTTGGACCGGCCCTGCCGGCGATGCTTCCGTCCGGACGGGTTGAGCGGACCAAGATTATCGCGTGATTTCCCGTTATCTACAAGTATTGTTTATTTATTTAGAAGTCTCAATTGGCCATGTGGGTTGGACATATGGCTTAATCCGTGGTTAACATAGGGTCCTACGGCGGTGATTAGGGCTGCGGCATCGCATCAGGGCGATCATGATCAATGTTAAGCGGATTGCGGTCCTAGGCATGCTGCTGTCGGCGGGAGCGTGCTCGCGCCTGCCGAACGTGCCGACGGCCTACAGCGCGTTGCCGCGCACCCCGGCGTCCGTCGCCGCGGTGCCGGTGGTCGCAACCCCGGAGGCCCCCGCCGAGGCGGTCGCCGCCCTGCCGCGCATCGTCATACCGGGGACCATGACGATCCCGGTCCCGGCGTTCGAGCCGCGGGGCCTGAACCCGGGCGCGGCCCTGGACTCGTCCCGGCGCAGCCGCCTGGCTTGGGAGGCGTTGCGCCCCGCCGACCTCCTGAGGCCGCCGGTCCTGGCGGCGGGCCGGTCGGCCCCGTCGACGATCCCGGCGCAGACCTACGACCGCGACGCGGCGATGGAGCGTCTCCTGAAGGGCGGCCACGCGGCCGCGAGCGGGATCTGCTCGGGCTGCTGAGCCTGCGACGCCGCGCGGGGCATGGTTAGCCGACGGCTTCCGAAGGTCCTGCCGGTTTACGCGCCGTTAACGTGTCGTCCCCAAGTTGCAGCGAGCGACCCGAGGGAGGCGTGGCATGGGTGCCTTGAAGGCTGAAGACGAGCAGGCTGTCGATCGCCTGACCCTGCGGCTCCTCCAGGACGCCTATTGCGACCTCGCGGCCGTGCTCCGCGGGGCCCAGCCCGCGGCGGCTGCGGCCATCCTCGCCGTCATGGAACAGCGCGTCACCGACGTCCTCACCCGGATCTGCCAGCAGGGCTCGGAGGGTCCCGCCTCGGCGGGCATCGCGATCGCCGTCGGCGAACGGGTCGGCGAGATCATGGATCAGGCCCATGGCCGCGATGGGCAGGCGGCGCTGGCGGCCTGAAGCCGGCTCATCGCAGCGCGGGCCCACCTGAAGGTCCGCAAAGATCCTTCGGCCATTGCCAGCGCCGTCATTGCCGGACCATCCTGCCGCGGATGCGTCCGCCCGTCCCCCTGTCCGCCGTCCGGATCTTCGAGGCCGCCGCGCGGCGGCGCTCGTTCAAGGCGGCGGCGGGCGAGCTGAACCTGTCGCCGAGCGCGGTCAGCCACGCCGTCCGCAAGATGGAGGAGACGCTCGGCGTCGCCCTGTTCGAGCGCAACGGGCAAGGCATCACGCCGACCCCGGCCGGGGAGGCCCTGTGCGACCATGTCGGCCGGGCCTTCGCGGAGCTGAACCGCGGCCTCGACCTCGTGGCGAACCGCGGGCCGCAATTGCTGCGCCTGCACTGCGCCCCTAGCTTCGCCGCGCAGTGGCTCGTCCCGCGGCTGGCGCGTTTCCTCAGCGAGCATCCGGGCTTCGAGGTTCGGCTGGCCGCCGGCATGGACTACGCCCGCTTCATCACCGACGAGTTCGACGCCGACATCGTCTACGGGCCACCCCGGGGCGAAGGCCTCGTCCGCATGCCGCTCGGGCTCGAGACGGTGACGCCGCTCTGCGATCCCGAGCGTGCCGCCCGGATCGCCGGCCCCGCCGACCTGTTCGCGCAGACGTTGATCCAGAGCGACAACAAGCAGGTGCGCTGGACCCATTGGTTCGAGCGCAACCGGCTGGCCGCGCCGCCCACTGCCGCGATCCGCTTCGACCGGAGCTTTTTGGCCCTGGCCGCCGCCGCAGACGGGCTCGGCGTGGCGCTCGA
Organism: Methylobacterium sp. WL18; assembly: GCF_008040015.1. Taxonomy (NCBI): domain Bacteria; kingdom Pseudomonadati; phylum Pseudomonadota; class Alphaproteobacteria; order Hyphomicrobiales; family Methylobacteriaceae; genus Methylobacterium; species Methylobacterium sp. WL18. The sequence goes on from NZ_VRVD01000701.1 coordinate 2,268, forward strand.
GTCGACCC
>NZ_VRVD01000702.1:0-2258 GCF_008040015.1 Methylobacterium sp. WL18
CCGGCGGGGGCCGCGTCGACGCCGCCGGTGCGAGTCCGGTCCCGTCCCGGCCGGCTTCGTACCACACCGGTCCGGGATCAGCCGACCGCCCGCCAGTCGCGCAGTGACAGGGACCACGCCTGTGCCTCGTGGTAGGCCACGGCCATGCGGCCGTGACTGACGATCTTGGCCAGCATGACCGTGTCGCCCAGCGCCGTGATCCGGATCACCGTCGGGCCGTAGCCGGCGTCGCCGACCAGGCAGGTCCCGACGCCCCAACCCTGCTCGCGGCAGATCTCCGCCGCGCACCGGTGGTCGTGACGGGTCACGGATTGGCGCTGCGGGTCGCCGGCTGCGGATAGGAGGGGTTGCCGCCCGGGACCGCGCTGCTGTTGGACGGTGAGGTCGTGCCGCCCGTGCCGTTCTCGCTGCCGGTGATCTGCTTGCGCGAGGCGTCCTGGCTCTTGCTGGCGTAATCCGGCGGGGAGTTGGCGCCCTGCCAGGTCATCAGCCCGGCAAGCGCCGCGGCCATGAGGGCCACGCTGACGATCAAGACATACAGCGCGGGCTTGCCGCGCTTGCCCTGCCGGCCGTCCTGACCGGAGAGTTGTTCTGCCATCTCTGAACCTCGTTGCGCCGCCGATGCGGCTATCGGGGAGCAACAGGCCGCCCGCCGGATGGGTCCGCCCCTGTGGCTTTATGCGCCGCCCGGGGTGGTCCGGCCGGTTCGAGCCGTCCCGCGGTGACGGCCGGTGGCGGAGGGCCGCGGCACGCCGTGTCACGGGGGCGGGCCGGCCTCGGAGCCGATCCGATGCATTGGAATGCGGCGCGCCGGACATTGCCCCTGGTCGATAACAACCGCGTCAGTGATGCAGGCATACCAGTAAAAACAACGCAGGTGAGGGAACCTGCTTGTGCGCAACCCGTTTGTGCCCCGCTGCCGACAGGGCAGGGACGAGCGAGCGGGAGCGGAACGGATCGCGGAACAGACATCGCCGGGCAACCGATCGTGGTGCCGCACCATTTCGTAGGACCGGCTTAGCCGGACGTCGCGAAAATCCCAGTCAATACTTTCGCAGGAGCAGTATATTTATACCATCGATTGCGCGGTTACGGAGCGCAACTGGTGGTCGGTCCCGGGTTTCCTCGAACGCGGCAGGGCGCCCATGGCCGACCGAGAGAAAATACTGTCCCCCGGGCATCTCAAGGCCTCGGTCAAGGAGGCCATCGGCAAGCTCGCCGGCGATGCCCAGGTCGAGGCCGAGGGCCGCCGGCAGAAGCGTGCGGCCCGGCCTCCGAAACAGGCCGAGCCGGGTACCGACTGACACAGGTTTCCAACCGGCGACCCTCCCGGGCGCCATCCCCCGAAACACACCCACCATCAACGGAGAACGACATGGTCGACATCGACAGGATCACGGGCGCCGCCAAGGACCTCGGCGGCAAGGTGCAGGGCGCCGTCGGCGACCTCACCGGCTCGAAGAGCGACTCGGTCGAGGGCCGGTTCCGCGAAGCGAGCGGGCAGGCCGAGAACCTCTACGGCCAGGCCAAGGACACGGTGCGGCACGCGGCCGGCCAGGCCTCCAGCTACGCCGATGACGCCGCCGACTACGCCGAGGACGCCTACGAGCGCGGCGGGCACTACCTGCGCCGGGGCACCCGCGAGGTGAGCCATCAGGTCGCCGAGTACCCGCTCGCCTCCCTGCTGGTGGCCGGCCTGGTCGGCTTCGGCCTCGGCCTCCTCGTCAGCGCCAGCCGCGACTGACCCGCAGATCTCACTTCCACGACGACCGACGACCCGGAGTAGCAGCGTGACCACGATCCAGACCACCGTCCCACCCCTCGCCAGCCAGGCACAGGCCGACAGCCGCGCCGTCCTGCTCAACCAGGTGTCCTGGGGCGCCATCTTCGCCGGCGCCACCACGGCCCTGGTCACCCAGGTGATCCTCAACCTGGTCGGCGCCGGCGTGGGGCTCTCGTCCTTCGGCCCCGTGGCCGCCGACAACCCGGCCGCCTCGACCGCCTCGATCGGCGCGGGCGTCTGGTTCGTCGCCTCGGGCATCGTCGCCTCGCTGATCGGCGGCGCCATCGCCGGGCGCCTGTCCGGCAAGCCGCTCGCCGGGACGGCGGGCCTGCACGGCCTGGTGTCCTGGGCGGTGACCACCCTGGTGGTGCTGTACCTGCTGACCTCGGCGGTGGGCGGCCTCGTCGGCGGCGCGTTCAGCGGCGTGACCAGCACCCTGGGCGGGGCCGGCTCGCTCGTCGGCGGCACCGTGCAG
>NZ_VRVD01000703.1:0-2258 GCF_008040015.1 Methylobacterium sp. WL18
GCTGAGCGGCCGGCCGGCGGCCTCGGCCACCGCGAAGCGCCCCGCCATCAGCCCGACCGCGGCGCTCTCGACATAGCCCTCGCAGCCGGTGATCTGGCCGGCGAAGCGCAGGGCCGGCCGGGCCTTCAGCCGGAGGGTGGCGTCCAGCAGCCGCGGGCTGTCGAGATAGGTGTTGCGGTGCAGGCCGCCGAGCCGGGCGAACTCGGCCCGCTCCAGGCCGGGAATCGTGCGGAAGACCCGGACCTGCTCGGCATAGGTCAGCTTCGTCTGGAAGCCGACCATGTTGTAGAGGGTGCCCAGCGCGTTGTCCTGGCGCAGCTGCACGATCGCGCAGGCCTTGACCTGCGGGTCGCGCGGGTTGGTGAGCCCCACCGGCTTCATCGGGCCGTGCCGCAGGGTCTCGGGGCCGCGCTCGGCCATCACCTCAATCGGCAGGCAGCCGTCGAAATACGGCGTCCCCTCCCACTGCTTGAACCCGATCTTGTCCCCCGCCACCAGGGCGGCCACGAAGGCGTCGTACTGCGCCCGGTCCATCGGGCAGTTGAGATAGTCGGCCCCGGTGCCGCCGGGACCGGGCTTGTCGTAGCGGGACTGGAACCACGCCACATCCATGTCGATCGAGTCGCGGTGGACGATCGGCGCGATGGCGTCGAAGAAGGCGAGCGATTCGGCGCCGGTGAGCGCCCGGATGCCCTCGGCGAGCGCCGGGGCGGTCAGCGGGCCGGTGGCGACGATGCAGGGCCCCCACTCCTCCGGCGGCAGGCCCTCGACCTCGCCGCGCGCGATCGTGACGTTGGGATGCTCCTCGAGGGCCCGGGTCACCGTGGCGGAGAAGCCCTCGCGATCCACCGCCAGGGCGCCCCCCGCCGGCACCTGGTTGGCGTCGGCCGCCCGCATGATCAGCGAGCTCAACGAGCGCATCTCCTGGTGGAGCAGGCCGACGGCGTTGCTCTCCGGGTCGTCGGACCGGAACGAGTTCGAGCAGACCAGCTCGGCCAGGCCGTCGGTCTGGTGGGCCTCGGTGCCGCGGACCGGCCGCATCTCGTGGATCACGGCGCGATGGCCGGCCTCGGCCACCTGCCAGGCCGCCTCGGATCCCGCCAGGCCGCCGCCGACGATGTGTAGGGTCTGTGTCATGGCCCAGAATAGCGAAGGACCGTCGCCCGGATCAACGGGCGGCGGTCCTTTGAGTCGAATCGCGATGGTGCCGGGAGATCAGACGCGGGCGATGCCGTGGATCTCGCTGCGGTTGATGCCGAGATCGGCAAGGTCGCGATCCGAGAGGCGGGACAGCTGGGAGACGGTGTCGCGGTACCGGAGATAGGCGCGGACGCGACCCAGGACGCTACGAGCGGCGGACATGGAGTGTATTGACCTCTGTTCGGGCAGTGAGTGGCGCGCCGTTGCGCATCGCTGCCTCTTGTTGGTGCAACGCACATATAAACCTCCCGCGGCGCAGCAGGAGTCGAAAGGCCAAGGATCTGGTCTGCGTGGGCCGCATGCGCGGATTAAGAAACCGGCAACCTTCCCGGCTGGTCATTCTTTGTGCGCATGCGGGGACCCGTCCCGAACGCGCGAAGGGCGCCCCGCCGGCCGGCGGGACGCCCTTCGCAGCGCAAAACGGAGGCGGCGCTCAGTAGAACGGGCGCGGGCCGTAGAAACCGTAGGGGCGATCATAGGGCCGGTAGAACGGCCGCGGCCGAACGTAGCCGCCGTAATAGACCGGCCGGCGCCCGTAATAGGGGCGGGGGCCCCAGTTCGGGCGGCAGAGGCCCCAGGGATTCGGATGGAAGCCCGGGCCGCAGCCCCCCGCCGCCTGGGCGGAGCCCGCGAGCCCGAGGCCGCCGGCGATCGCGGCGGCCACAACGAGTGCCTTCGCGCGCGGTGCGCTCAGAATCGCCATGACAGATCTCCTCGAAGCGTCCGGCGGATCGGTGCCGGTCGGGGGAGACTCGGCCGCGCCGCCTGAACCGATGCTGAGCCTGTGGTTGTATCCGGTGCAGGCTCCGCGGCCGGGAAACGCAGCCCCGGCGGAGACGGTTTCCCGCACCGGGCCTTCAGTGCAGCGAGGGCGTGCGCAGGAACCGCTCCCGGTCGGCCGAGACCAGGGCGAGCTTCACGCCGCGCCCGTCCCGGCGCACGGTGAGGGGAACCCGGACGCCGGCCTCGCCCAGCGCCCAGATGCTGCGGAACAGGGCGGCGAGGTCCGGGATCGGCTCGCCGGCCACCGCCTCGATCACGTCGCCGCTGCGCAGGCC
>NZ_VRVD01000704.1:0-2247 GCF_008040015.1 Methylobacterium sp. WL18
CCGCTGACCGGGCCCGGCCGGGTGCGGGCCCGGTCAGCGGTGCGTCCGATGCGCCCTCGGCGCCGGGCTTGGCCTGCTGGGTGCAGACCACCTGCTCCTTCTTCACCAGCACGAAGCAGATGCTCATCTCGCCGGTCCGGTAATTGACCCGGAACACGCCGGCCTCGCGGGTGTGGCGGCTGGCGACCAAGCCGTATTCCGAGGGCGCCTGTGCGCCGGCGCCCTCCCCGGGGCCGAAGCACACGGTTTGGCCGATGCCGCCGGCCGATTCCTGCAGCCCGTACTGGCAGGAGGTCACCTCGCCGGTGACCTTGTCGACTCGGTACATCCGGTTCAGGTCGGTCTGCGGCGCGGGCACGAATTCGAACGAGGTCGCGGCGGCCGGCACGCTGGCGAGTGCAAGGCAGGTGGCAAGCAGGGGCAGGGACGGTTTCATCGCGGGATCCGGGAGCTGACGCGCTCCGCCTTTCGCTGGGCTTTCGGGCGAGTGTGGGGCGCCGCGTCGCCTTGCCGCCGACGCCGGCCGGCTTTAGCGAGGCCGTACCCCAGCAGGAGCCCAACCCGATGCCGCCCGAATCGACCGCTCGTCCGCCGATCGCCGTGTTCGACCTGGACGGGACCCTGGCCGAGACCGCGGGCGACCTCATCGGCACGCTCAACGTGCTGATGAAGCGCGAAGGCCTGGCCGAGCTGCCCCTGTCCCAGGCCCGCGGCCTGATCGGGGCCGGCGCCAAGGCGCTGATCCGGCGGGGCTTCGAGGCGGAGGGCCGCGCGCTCTCGCCGGAGGACCACGAGCGGCTGTTCAAGGCTTTCATCGCCCATTACGGCGAGCACCTCGCCGACACGTCGCACCTCTATCCCGGTGTGGCGGAGGCGCTGGACACGCTGGAGGCGGCGGGCTTCCGGCTGGCGGTCTGCACCAACAAGTTCGAGGGCCAGTCGGTGGAGCTGCTGCGCCTGCTCGGGATCGGCCATCGCTTCGCGGCGATCTGCGGGCGCGACACCTTCCCGGCCTACAAGCCCGATCCGAGCCATCTCACCGGCACGATCGAACGCGCCGGGGGCGACCCGGCCCGGGCCGTGATGGTCGGCGATTCGCGCACCGACATCGACACCGCCAAGGCCGCCGGCATCCCGGTGGTGGCGGTGACCTTCGGCTACACCGACGTGCCGGTGGCCGAGCTCGGGCCCGACCGGGTGATCGAGCATTTTTCGGATCTGGCCGAGGCGGTCCGCGCCCTGGTGCCGGTGGAGGCCGCCTAGGGGGTCAGCGCAGCCAGGTCGTTAACCGCGCCACCGCCTCCCGGCATTCCGCCTCGGAGCCGGCGAACGAAAACCGGACGTGGCGGTGGCCGAGATCCGGATCGAAATCGAGCCCCGGGGTCGCCGCGACGTTGGCCTCGTCGAGCATGCGCCTGCAGAAATCGGTGGCGTCGTTGGTGAGGTTCGCCACGTCCGCGTAAAGGTAGAAGGCGCCGTCGGCCGGGTGCACGCGCCCGAGGCCGAGGCCGGGCAGCGCGTCGAGGAGGATCGCCCGGTTGCGCGCATAGCCGTCGCGGACGGCGTCGAGTTCTTCCGTGGCGTCCAGCGCGGCGAGCGCGCCGACCTGCGAAAGGTAGGGCGCCGAGATGTAGAGGTTCTGCGCCAGCCGCTCGATCGGGCGGACCAGGACCTCCGGCACCACCATCCAGCCGACCCGCCAGCCGGTCATGCAGTGGTATTTCGAGAACGAGTTGATCACCACCGCGTCGGGGTCGAACCGCAGGGCAGTCACGGTCGGAACGCCGTAGCTGAGGCCGTGATAGATCTCGTCGGAGATCAGCGGCAGGCCCAACTCGCGGGTGGTCGCGCAGAGGTCGCGCAACGCGTCTTGCGTGATCACCGTGCCGGAGGGGTTGGCCGGGCTCATCACTAGGGCGCCGGCCAGCGACGCGCGGGCATGGGTCTCGCGCAGGAGCGCGGCCGTGGGGGCGAACCGGTCCTCGGCGCGCAGCACCATCGGGGCCGGCACGAGGTCGAGGGCGGCTAGGATGCTGCGATAGGCCGGGTAGCCGGGCTGCGGTACCGCCACCCGGGAGCCGGCATCGAACAGGCTCATGAAGGCGAGTACGAATCCGGCCGACGAGCCGGTGGTGATCACCACCCGCTCCGGGCTCACCGCGACGCCGTGGCGCTCGGCATAGTCCCGGGCGATCCGCTCGCGCAGGGCCGGCAGGCCGAGCGCCTCGGTGTAGGGCACGCGGCCGG
>NZ_VRVD01000705.1:0-2244 GCF_008040015.1 Methylobacterium sp. WL18
GGTGGCCGGCGGCGGCCGTGCCGGCTTCCTCGGCAATCGCAGCGTGTTCGACCTGCCGTTCACGCAATCGAACTACACCGCGAAACTGATCCGCGACCAGCAGGCCCAGACCGTCGGCGACGTCCTGGCGAACAACGCCTCCGTCCGCGAACAACAGCCGCCCTTCGGCTCACAACAGAATCTCTTCATCCGCGGATTCGTCGTGATCTCAAGAGATACGGCATTCGACGGCCTGTACGGCATCGCGAGCGTCTACCGGCCGGCGATCGAGGGCATCGAGCGCGTCGAGGTCCTGAGCGGGCCCGGCTCCTTCCTGTACGGCTTCCCGCCCTCGGGCAGCGCCGTGGGCGTGGTCAACCTGGTCCCCAAGCGCGCCGCCGAGACGCCCCTGACGCGCGTCACGGCGCAGTACCTCTCGCGCGGCAATGTCGGCGGGACGTTCGATGTCGGCCGCCGCTTCGGAGAGGGCAACGCCGTCGGCGTCCGGATCAACGGCGTCTACCGCGACGGGCCCACCCCGATCGATCGGCAGAACCAGAACCTCGGCGCCCTGACGCTGGGCCTCGATTTCCGTGGCGACGCGCTCCGGCTCAGCCTCGATGCCGGCTATCAGCACCTCGACCTGGACGCCCAGAGCGCGGGCCTCGCCGTCCTCCCGGGGGTCCGGATCCCGCGGGCGCCGCGCCTCAGCCTCAACGTGCAGCAACCGTGGGAGCGCTCGGATATCGATCAGGGCTTCGGTGTCCTGCGGGCCGAATACGACCTCACGCCGGACATCACGCTGTTCGGCGCCGTCGGCGGCTCGACGACCAAACGCGACTTCTTCACCACGCGCGGCACCATCACGCGCGCATCGGGCGCGCTGTCGCAGCAGACCACGACCATATCCGTCGAGAACGGCCAGTGGTCGGGCGAGGCCGGCCTGAGGGGCCGCTTCCAGACCGGCCCGGTCGACCATGCGGTTGCGGTCGTCGCCACGCATTACGAGGCCCGTGAGCCGTCCGCGTCCACGCCCGGCCCGCGATTCCTGTCGGCACTCTACACCCCGGCGATCGTCGCACGACCGTTCCGGCCGACGCCGCAGCTTCAGCTGACGACCCAATCCGGGTTGGACGGCCTGGCCGTCACCGACACCGCATCCGTCCTCGACGGGCGCATCCAACTCATCGCCGGCGGACGCTTCCAGAACGCGCAACGTGACACGATCCTGCCGACCGGCCGGTTCTCGTCGCGCTACGACAAGTCGGCCTCGACCCCGGTGGCGGCGCTGATCGTCAAGCCGTGGGACAGGCTGTCGCTCTACGCCAGCTACGCGGAAGGGTTCGGCTTCGGGCCGGATGTCCCCGACCTCGCGCGCAATGCCGGAACGGTGTTCCCGCCCGTGGTGACCAGCCAGATCGAGACGGGGGCTAAGCTCGATCTCGACCCGGTCGGGCTCACCCTGGCGTTCTTCGAAATCACGCAGCCATCCGGGATCCTCGATCCGAAGACGCTGATTTTCGGACTGAACGGCGAGCAGCGCAACCAGGGCATCGACCTGAACGTCTTCGGCGCGCCGGCGGACGGGATCCGCGTGCTGGGCGGCCTCACGCTGTCGGATGGTCGGCTGGTGAAGACGGAGGCGGGCCGCTTCGACGGCCACGTGGCGCCCGGCGTGCCCACCGTGCAGGCCAACCTCGGCGGCGAGGTGGATCTGCCGGCCTGGATGCTGCGCGGGGTGACCCTGACCGGGCGCGTGATCTACACGTCCGCCCAGTACTACGATCAGGCCAACACCCAGAGGATCCCGGACTGGACGCGCCTGGACTTCGGCGTCCGCTACAGCTTCACGGCGAACGGGACGCCGCTGACGGCCCGCTTCAACGTCCAGAACGCGGCCGGCGCACGGTACTGGGGTTCCGCAGGATCGAGCGTGCTGACCTACGGCATGCCGCGGACGTTCCTGGCGTCGCTGTCGGCGGATTTCTGATGGCAAGCTGGGCCCCCGCCGACGCGTCTGCCGGCGGGGGCCGGTCGATCGACTACATGCGGTGCATCATGTCCCGACGCATCATGCGGTGGCGCATGTCGCGGCGCATCATGCGACGCTCCATGTGACGCCGCATCATCCGGCGCTCCATGTGGCGACGCTCCATGCGGCGCTCCATCCGGTCCATCTGGACGGTCGAGACGATGTCGGCCGGCGCGGCGACGGCGCCGGGACCGATCGGGGCGGCGGAAGCCGGGGACGCGACGGCCGACATC
>NZ_VRVD01000706.1:0-2239 GCF_008040015.1 Methylobacterium sp. WL18
CTCCTGGCCGCCGCCGCCGCCGTGCCGCCCCCGCACGCGCTCGGCCAGCTCGCGGCCTACTTCGCCGATCCCGCCGGCCTATGCCGCGCGGCGACGCACGACTTCCTCGACGCCGTGCGGGCCCACGACGCGGCGTTCCGCGCCCATCTCGAAGCGACGGTGGCGGAGATCGGCACCGAGGCGCGGATGCTGCGCGAAAGCACCCGCCCGGGGGCCATCGCCCTCCTGGTGGCCGGCGGCTTCTTCATCGGGGTCGCCCTCCTGTGGCTCGCCGCCGGCCTGCCCGGCCTGTCCGCCAGCCAGGCGGGGGCCGTTATGGGGGTGGCGCTGGCCTGCGGGGCGGTCCTCGGCGGCATCGGCGGTTTCCGGCTGTGGCGGGGCGAGCGCACGACGATGATCCTAAGCCCCGATTCCATGGCGGTGCCCGGCCTCGACCGGCCGATCCCCTGGGACAGCATCGCCGACCTCGACATGACGACCCGGCAGAACGGCGTCGTCACCCGCCTGCTGCTGCCGCCGGAGGCGCCGTTCCCGCAGGCGGCGCCGGGCGGCCGCAAGGTGAAGCTCGATCCGGGCCGGCGCATCGTCACCATCACGGCGGGCCTGCCGTACCGGATGTCGGTACAGGACTTCGCCGGCCTCATCGGCCGCTACCGGCAGGCGGCGCAGGCGCGCCGTGTCCTGGCCGAGACCGCGGCGGCCTCCGAATCCTCCCAGACTCCCGTGATCCCGTGAGGTTCCGAGCATGAACACCGCCGCCGACCGCCCCGAGCCCCTGCGCCTGCCGCCGCCCCGCCAGGGCTGGGGCAACATCTTCTGGACCCTATTCGGCCTCGTTGCGCTAGCGGCCCTCCTCGTCGCCTGCGCCGTCTACACGGCCCCGCCGGTGATCTCGGATTGGCAAATACGGGACACGGCGCGTCCCGTCGCCGCCGCGCGGGTGAGCGACGGCAAGTGCAGCGCCAAGATCGTGCTCCATCTCTGCGACATGACCCTCACCCTGCCCACGCCGACGGGCACGGTGGTGCGCCGAATCAATACCGTGTTCACGGGCATGCACGTGGGCGATTACAGCGTCCGGGTGCTGGCTGATCCGGCCCGGCCCGACCTCGTCACCACCGATCTCGCCCTCGACCGCCTGTGGAACCGCACCGTCACGCTTCTAGTCATCGCCGGGGCGCTGGCGGTCATCATCGTCGCGGCCCTCGCCGCGATGGTGCGCAACCGGCGCGCCGGCGCGATGGGCTAACGCGGTCGCGGCCCGGGCGGATCGCTCCGAAACACGAGGGATAAGGACCAGCACATGATCGTCTTCTGGACCGGGCGCGGCTACTGGGTCGTCCTCTTCGTGGCGCTGGCGATGTTCCTGCCCCTGATCCTCCTGCGGCAGGTCGACGGGCCGGAAGTTGACTGGGTGGTCTGCCTCACCATGAGTCTCGCGGCGCTCGCAGTCCTCGGTCTCGGATGGCGCTGGAACCACGGCACGACCTTCGGGCCGGCCGGGCGCGACCACGCCTTCTGGGGTCTGCCGATGCAGGTCTGGGCCGTGCCGATGCTCGTGTTCGCGGCCCTGCTCGGGACCGGCACCATCACCACGGCGGATGCTCCGCGCGCCCGCCCTTCCTTCCAGGAATCCGGCGGCGTTGTCCGGTGAATCTCAGCCCCGCGTCACGAAAAACCAGTTCGGCGCGAGGCGGCGGTCGCTCTCGGCCCCGGAGCCGGGCGGAAACGCATCGTCCGGCCGGTACACGAACGACGTGCCCCAGGGCGTGCCACCCGGGATCGGTTCGTCCAGGCCGATCTCGCCGCCGGGACCGCGGGTGAACCCCGCGAGCCCGAGGCGTTCGAGGGCGCCGCAGAGGGCGCGGTAGCGGGCGTAGGGAACCCCGAGTTCCCGCAGGAAGTCGATCTCCCGCAGGCTGTCCGTGTCGCGCGAGCCTTGCGGGCGGTAAAAGGTGACGCGCTGGCCGTTGACGAGGCGGGTGCTCTCCCACCACGCCGTTCGCTCCGCCTCCGCCGGAGGATCGTCCCGCCCGCGTTCGAAGGACACCAGGGTGGGCATGGCCGCAATCTCCGCCACCACGGCGTCGAGCCGCGATCGGTTCAGAACGAAGTAGCCCGTCGTCGTTCCGAACGCCGCCCAGATCACGGCAGCAGAGAAGACCGCCAGGGCCAGGAAGGCCGCGACCCGGCGCTTCGCCGCGCGGGCGAACGCCGGCACCGCGACGACGGCCGCGGC
>NZ_VRVD01000707.1:0-2234 GCF_008040015.1 Methylobacterium sp. WL18
TCGCGGCGACATCCTCCGGCAACGCGCCGGCCGGCCCCTCCCGCCGCGGCATCCCGGCCACGAAGGGCACGAGCTGCCGCCGGGCCACGGCGAGGACGCGGCGCAGCTCGGCCACGGGGGCGGCATGCTCGTCGACGCGCAGGTCGAGGCACGGATAATCCTCGCGGGCGACGATCTTCAGCGCCGCCGATTGCTTGCCGCGCCGATCGCCACCCGCGTCCTCGCCGGCTTCGAGGACGCGCATCAGCCGTTCGTCGAGGTCGCAGGCGGCGCTGCGCTCGAAGGCCTCGGCCATGGCGTCGATCACCCCGGGGGCGGCCAGCATGTTGCCCTGCACGGCGTATCCGGCTCCGGTGCGGTGCCCGGCCTGCGCCGTGCAGCCGGCACCGGTCCAGGCGGCGGCCGCGCCGCCCGCATCCACCAGCCCGATCTGGCGCAGGTCCGGCCTGTCGTCGGTCTCGAGCGCGGACGCGAGGGCCGCGTCCGATCGCTGCCCCCCGGCGAGCCCGTCGAGGATGCGCAGGGCGAGGTAGGGGTTCACCCAGGATTGGGTGGTGACGGCCCCGATCCCCGCCCGGATGTACGGGCAGAGGCCGCCCACGGCCGGCACGGCGCTCGCCACCGCGACGCCGAGCCGCTCGGTCCGGGGACACCGGGCGGCGATGGAGAAGGTGTTGAGTTCCATCATGCCTCACACCGCGAGGTGGTCGATGACGCGGGCCTGCGCATCCGGGGCCTTGGCCGAGCCGCTGTCGACGACCTCGCCGAGCTTGAGCACGGCGTAGCGGTCGGCGAGGCCCAGCGCGAAGGCGACGTGCTGCTCCACCACCAGCATGGACAGGCCCGAGGCCCGCTCCGCCAGGAGCACGGCGCGCAGGCGCTCGACCATCGAGGGCTGCACGCCCTCGGAGATCTCGTCGATCAGGAGGAGGCGCGGGCGCAGCATCAGGGCGCGGCCGAGGATCAGCATCTTCTGCTCGCCCCCGGAGAGCGTGCCGGCGCGCTGGGCGAGCCGGTCCTTCAGGAACGGGAAATGGCCGAACAGGCGCTCCAGCGCCTCCGGCAGGTGCCGGTCGGACGGCACCGCGAGGCGCAGGTTGTCCCGGATCGACAGGTCCTGGAACAGCGGCTGCTCCTGCGGCGCGTAGCCGACGCCGAGCGCCACGAGCTTGGCGGGGGACAGCCCGGAGAGCCCCTGTCCGGCGATGGTGATCCTGCCGCCGCGCAGGGCCACCATCCCCAGGATGGTCTTGAGCAGCGTGGTCTTGCCCATGCCGTTCTTGCCGAGGAGGGCGACGATCTCGCCCGCTCCCACCGCCAGGGACACGCCCTTCACGATCGAGACGGCGCCGTAGCCGCTCGATACGGCATCGAGGTCGAGGGCGGCCCCCGACGGCGCGGTGCGTTGCGCGGCCTCAACCATGGGCGCCTCCCGAATAGATGGTGCGGACCAGCTCGGAGCCGACGACCGCGTCCACGGTGCCGTCGAGAACCAGGCGGCCCTGGTGCAGCACCACGATCCGGGACGAGATCTCCCGCACGAAGTCGAGGTCGTGCTCGACCAGGACGGCGGCGATCCGGCGCCCGGCGGTCAGCGCCTTGAGGACGGTCCCGATGGTGGTGCGCTCCGCCTTGGTCAGGCCGGCGGTGGGCTCGTCGAGCAGGATCAGCCGCGGCTCCAGAGCCACCACCATGGCGAGTTCCAGGGCCTGCTTCTGGCCATGGGACAGGAGGCGCGCCGGCTGCGTCAGCAGGCGGTCGAGGCCGGTCATCCGCAGCACGTCGAGGGCCGCCTGCGGCAGGCCCAGCTTCGGGGCCCGGCCGACCGGGTTCAGCCCGTCATGCGGGGCCCGCGCGAGCCGCAGGCAATCGGCCACCGACAGGCTCTCGAACACGCTCGCCACCTGGAACTTGCGGCCGACCCCGAGCCCGACGATCCGGTTCGGCGTCAGGCCGGCGATCGCCGTGCCGCCGATGGCGATGGCGCCGGTGAACGGCTCGGTGCCGTCGCTGAGGCAGCGCATCAGCGTGGTCTTGCCGGCGCCGTTGGGGCCCACGAGGCTGACGAGCTCGCCCGCCCGGATCTCCAGGTCGATGCCTTCGAGCACGGTCAGGCTGCCATAGGCTTTGGCCAGGCCTTCCACCTTGAGGATCGGAGCATCCGTCGCGGTCGCGGCGGCGGTGGCGTCCCGCGCCACCAGGGCGGGGGCGGCGGGCTCCGTCCGGCCGAGCGG
>NZ_VRVD01000708.1:0-2231 GCF_008040015.1 Methylobacterium sp. WL18
GGCCATTCCCGCCCGGCCCGGCGCCGCGGCGGATTGTCTTGCAGGTTGGCGTTCCGGGCCGTGCATCGTCGGATCCTTCAACGGCGCGGGTGCGTCAGGCCCGCGCCCGGGCGACGGGCGCCATCTCTTCGGAGTGGTCCGGAAAACACAGCATCTCGGCGTAGTCGCCGATCGGGCGCGGCTTGCCGAACAGGTAGCCCTGCATCTCCCCGCACGCCTCGTCGGCCAGGAACCGCCTCTGCGCGGGCGTCTCGACGCCCTCGGCGACGACCCCCATCCGGAGGCTCCGGCCGAGGCTCAGCACGGCGCGCACGATCACGGCCGCCTGCGGATCGACGCCGAGTTGCGCCACGAACGAGCGGTCGATCTTCATCTTGTCGAACGGGAAGGCCTGCAGGGTCGCCAGCGACGCGTAGCCGGTGCCGAAATCGTCCATGCTGATCCGGACGCCGAAGCTCTTCAGGCGCCGCAGGATGTTGATCGCCCGGGCCATGTCGTTGATGATCACGCTCTCGGTGACCTCCAATTCCAGCCGGTCGGGCGACAGGCCAGTCTGGGCCAGCACGGCCAGCACCGTCTCGGGCAGGTCCGGCTTCTGGAACTGCCGCGGCGACAGGTTCACCGCGACCTTGAGCGACGGCGCCCAGGTCGCGGCCTCGCGGCACGCCTCGCGCAGCACCCAGTCGCCGAGCGCGATGATCAGCCCGGTCTCCTCGGCCAGGGGGACGAACACCCCGGGCGGGATCTGGCCGCGCACCGGATGGGTCCAGCGCACCAGCGCCTCGAAGCCCACCAGTACGCCCGTCGCGCCGTCGACCTGGGGCTGGTAGTGCAGGCTCAGCGCCTCGTCGGCCATCGCCTGCCGCAGGTCGCTCTCCAGCACCCGGCGCTCCTCCGCTTCCTCGTCCATGTCGGCCGCGAACACCCGGTAGGTGCCCCGGCCCTCGGCCTTGGCCCGATAGAGCGCGAGGTCGGCGCGCCGGTACAGGCATTCCGCGCTCACCCCGTGCTCCGGCGCCACCGCGATGCCGACGCTCAGGCCGACGCCGATCCGCTGCCCGCCCACCTGGAGCGGCGCCGCGAACAGGCCGGTCAGGCGCTCGGCGACCGTGACGGCTTCCTCGGGGCCGCCGGTGAGCAGGACGGCGAACTCGTCGCCGCCCAGGCGCGCCACGACGCCGTCCCCCACCGACGACCGCAACCGGTCCGCCACGCTGCGCAGCAGGTCGTCGCCGGCTTGGTGGCCGAGCGTGTCGTTCACGCCCTTGAAGCCGTCGAGGTCGAGGTAAAGGACCGAAGCGGTGCCGCCCCGGATTGCGATCTCGGTGAGGCACCCGTCGAGATGCTCCCGGAACAGGCCGCGGTTCGGCAGGCCGGTCAGGATGTCGTGCCGCGCCAGCCGTGCGACCTCGGCCTCCGCGGCCTTGCGCTGGGTGATGTCCGTGAAGGTCCGCACGAAGCCGCCGTCCGGCAGCGGCACGGTCCGGATCTCCAGCACCAGGCCGTTCGGGCGCACGCGCTCGTGGACATGCGCCTGCTCCGGACCGCCGCGCTCGATCCAGTCCCGGTACGACCGGTCGGTGCGGTTGTGCTCGCGGTGGCGCAGCTGATGGCGCAGGACGGCCTTGTAGCTCGGGGCCCCCAGCATCATCGCGCGCGGCAGGTCGAGGAGCGCCAGGGCGCGCTCGTTGCACACCTGAACCGTGCCGCGCCCGTCCACCCGGATCAGCCCCTGGTCCATGCTGTCCAGGGTCATGTCGAGCAGCAGGGTCTTCTCGCGCAGGGCGAGGCCCTGGCGGGCCAGCGCCGCGTTGATGGTGCGCAGGTGGTCCAGCATCAGCGCCAGCGCCGCGAAGGCCAGGATCACTGCCATCATCACGGCGATGCCGCCCGCCACCGCACCGCGGGCGAGGCCGAGATCCAGGGTCTCCTGCGCCGGGTCCGGGACCACGCGAGCCGCCGCCATGGCCAGGAAGTGCAGCCCGGCGATGGCCGCCGTCAGGATCGTGGCGGCGGCCATCCGGGTCCGGCCGTCGCCGCCGCGTCCATGGACCATCAGGGCCGCGCCGGAGAGGCCGCAGCCGATCGTCGCCGCCACGACGGCCAGGGTCGGATCCCAGTCGAAATGTCCGGGCAGCACCACGCCGGCGATGCCCAGGAAGTGCATGCAGGCGATGCCGCCGCCCAGGACCAGGCCGGCGACGGCCCCGGCCCAGGGCGCGCCCTGGTGC
>NZ_VRVD01000709.1:0-2218 GCF_008040015.1 Methylobacterium sp. WL18
TCCTGATCCTGGCGCCGCGCGGGCGCGACGCCGCGGTGGTCGAGCAGGTGCTCGCCCGGGCCGGCACGCCGGCCGCAATCTGTCCCGATCTCCCCGGCTGGATCGACGCCCTCCGGACCGGGGCCGCCGCGGCGCTGGTCACCGAAGAGGCCCTCGGGGAGACCGGGCCGCCGGACCTGTTCGCGTGGCTCGAGGCGCAGCCCGCCTGGTCGGATTTCCCGTTCATCGTGCTGGCGACCCGCCAGCTCGGGCACCGCTCCCAGCGCGCGTCCCAGCTCCTCGCCCGGCTCGGCAACGTGGTCCTGCTGGAGCGCCCGATCAACGCCGAGACCCTGGTCAGCGCCACGGCCGCGGCCCTGCGGGCGCGCCGTCGTCAATACCAGGCGCGCGAGCGTCTCCTGGAGCGCGAGCGCGACCGGGAGCAGCTCAGACTCGCCAACGAGGGGCTGGAGCGGCGCGTGGCCGAGCGGACCCGGGAGGTCGAGACCGCCCACGAGACCCTCGCCTTCGCCCTCGACGCCGCCGGCATGGGATCCTGGGACCTCGATTACGGCACCGGCGCGTCCCGGCGCTCGCCCCGCTTCGACACCGTGTTCGGCTACGACGCGCCCCAGGCGTTCTGGAACCGGGAGACCTTCCTGGCCCACGTCGTCGAGGAGGATCGGGCGGGCGTCGACCGGGCCTTCTCCGCCGTCGGATCGACCGGCCGGCTCGATCTGGAATGCCGGATCCGCCGGGTCGACGGGGCGGTGCGCTGGATCGCCCTGCGGGGACAGGTCAAGTCCGACGCGGCCGGCACCGCGACCCGGATCGCCGGCATCCTGATGGACCGCACCGACCAGCACGTCACCGAGGAGGCCCTGCGCCAGGCGCAGAAGATGGAGGCGATCGGCCAGCTCACCGGCGGCGTCGCCCACGACTTCAACAACCTGCTCACCGTCATCGTGGGCGGGCTCGACATGGTGCTCCGCCGGCCGGAGCAGGTCGATCGGGTCAAGCGCCTCGCGGAGGCCGCCATGGGCGCGGCCCGGCGGGGCGAGCAACTGACCCAGCAACTCCTGGCGTTCTCCCGCCGGCAGATGCTGCGGCCGCAGACGCTCAATCCCAACCGCCTGCTCCTGGATTTCCGGCCCCTCGCGGAACGGGCCGCCGGGGGCGCGGTGGAGCTCGCCTTCGACCTCGACCCCGCCCTCGATCCGATCCGCATCGACCCCGCACAGTTCGAGGCCGCGGTGCTCAACCTGATCGTCAACGCCCGCGACGCCATGGAGGGCCGGCCGGGTCACACCCGGATCGCCGTCACGAGCCGCAACGTCCATCTCGGCACCGGCGCGGTGACCGAGAAAGGCGTGGCGCCCGGCCCCTACGTGCTGGTCTCGGTCACCGATACCGGCGCCGGGATCCCGCCGGACAAGCTCCAGCGGGTGTTCGAGCCGTTCTTCACCACCAAGGAGGTCGGCAAGGGGACCGGGCTCGGGCTCAGCCAGGTCTACGGCTTCACCCGCAGTGCCAACGGCTTCGTCGACATCGCCTCCGCGGTCGGGGCCGGCACCACCGTGAACCTCTACTTCCCGCGCTCCACCGACCCGGCCGACGAGGAGACCGGGGCCGGCGCGCTGCGGACGATTCCCCTGCGCCGCGCCGGCGAGGGCGAGACCGTGCTGCTGGTCGAGGATGACGAGCAGGTGCTCGGCATGGCGGTGGAGAGCCTGGAGGAGCTGCGCTACCGGGTCATCATCGCCCGCAACGCCGCCGAGGCCTTAGACCATCTCCGGGGCGTGGAGCGCATCGACATCCTGTTCTCGGACGTGGTCATGCCGGGCGGCATGAACGGCTCGCAGCTCGCCGTCGAAGCCCAGCGGATGCGCCCCGGGATCAAGGTGCTGCTCACCTCGGGCTATGTCGCCAATCTCGACGAGGGCCAGGTCATCGGCCACGGCGAATTGCCGGTCCTGAACAAGCCCTACCGCCGCGACGAACTCGCCCGGTCCCTGCGCCTCGTGCTCGGCGGCGAAGGACGCTGAACCCCGATCACGAAAAACCCGGTCCGCGCGAGCGGGCCGGGTTTTTGGTGGTGGTCGGGTGGTCGGAAGGGATTTGGTTGCGGGGACAGGATTTGAACCTGTGACCTTCAGGTTATGAGCCTGACGAGCTACCGGGCTGCTCCACCCCGCGCCAAGGTTGTGCGGCTGATCCGGGCTGGCTGGCGCTGGTGGGC
>NZ_VRVD01000070.1:0-13784 GCF_008040015.1 Methylobacterium sp. WL18
CGCCCGGGCCGGCGCGTGGCCGGGGGGCACCACCGCCCAGGAGCCGCGGGACCAGGGATCGTGCCGCCATGCGCTCACCGCCGGGATGGTCAGGTCGCGCAGCCGCGCCCGGCCGAACTGCTCGGCGAGCACCGCCCGGACATGGCGGCGCACCCCGTCGGGGCCCGAGCCGGCCGCATCGAGCGCCTCCGCCTCATGCACGTCGAGTTCGTAGTAATGGAACGGCGTGTCGTCGATCCGGGTGAGCAGGCCGGCCGGCGACGGTCGCGTGCCGTGGATCGCCGCCAACCGGTCCCGGCCCCGGAACGGGCTCGACGGCCAGTGCAGCACCGCGTGCTCGTAGATCCCGGTCGAGAAGCCGTCGATCGCCGCCCGGACCGCGTTCGGCAGCGGCGGCGAGAAGGCCGGGCCGTCGCGCAACACCATGACCGGCACCGTCACGATCACAGCCCGGGCCCGGTACGTGGTTCCATCGCCCGTCTCCACGCGCACCTGCCGGTCCGACCAGTCGATGCGCGTAACGGGGCTCGCGAGCGCGATCGGCAGGTCGTTGGCGAGCCGTGCGAGGTAGCTGCCGTAGCCCCCGGCCAGAAAAAAGTTCTCGCTGTATTCGAGGCTCGGGAAATCCTGCAGCGAGACCTCGTCGAGCGCTCGGCCCGAGACCAGCCCGTGGACCTGCGCCACCCGGGAGCCCCAGGGGCCGAGCCCCGGCGGAAGCGCGGTCTCGGCCGGACGGTCTGGCCCCGGCTCGGCGGCGCCCTGGGTCATGGCCCGGTCGGCCCGGTCGAAGGCCCTGGCGTTGGCCCGGATCTCGTCGGGGCGACCCCGGCGGCGGTCGACCCAGACGTGGCTCTCCTGGGGAGCCAGCTTCAGGCGCTCTCCGCGCGTCCGGCCCAACGCGACCAGCGGGTTGATCGGCCCGGCATGGAGCCAGTGGGCCCCGAGGTCGAGGGCGTGGCCGCGAATCGAAACCGTGAAGGCCCGGCCGCCGATCCGGTCGCGGGCCTCCAGAGCGGCGACACGCACGCCCCGCTCCACCAGAGTCCGCGCGGCCCCGATGCCGGCGGCGCCGGCACCGATCACCAGCACCTCCGGATCCGCGGGCAGCGGCGCCAGGCGCGGCCGGTAATCCGGTGCCCGCGGCGGGTCCGCGGAGCGAACCTCAGCATGCGATGAAGTCGAGGCCTTCACCCTGGAATCCTGCACGCGCGCTCCTGTCCGCTCGCTCCGGTGCGGCCGTGCCTGGCCTTGCGCCGGTCGTCACACCGCTTCACAACGCTGCCGCGCCGCTTCCGGCGCCGCGTCCCCGAGGTCTCGCGCTCCTTCGCGCCGAACCGGTGTCTCATCGGCGGCGAGCGCTCAAGCCGGAAACCCCGCCCGATGATCGTCGAGTCCGCCGCGGCGGCTTTGCGCCAGACCTTCTCCCCGCCCCTGCGGGCGATCCTGTGGAAATCCCTGAGCCTGACACTCGGGCTCCTGGTCCTGCTCTGGTTCGGCCTGACCCGCCTCGTCCAGGCGTTCCAGGCGAGCCACCACATCTCCGCCCAGTACCCGATCCTCGACAACCTCGCCTACTACCTCGCGGGGTTCGGCCTGTTCGTGGTTCTGGCCTACCTCATGCCGGCGATATCGATCCTGGTGGCCGGGTTCTTCCTCGACGATGCCGCCGCGATCGTCGAGCGCACGGACTTCCCGAACGATCCCCCGGGCCGGCCGATGCCGCTCGGCACCGCGCTCTTCTATGCGGTGCGCTTCGCGGGTGTGACGCTGCTCGTCAACCTGGCGGCCCTGGTGATCTTCTTCGTGCCGGTCATCGGGATCGCGGCGTTCTTCGCTGCCAACGCCTACCTGCTGGCGCGGGAATATTTCGAGATGGCGGCGGCCCGGTTCCGGCCGCTCCCGGAGGCGGCCGAGATGCGCAAGACCTTCGCATTCCGGACGCTCGGCGCCGGCTGCCTGATGTCGGCCCTGATGGTTGTGCCGATCCTCAATCTGCTGACGCCGCTGTTCGGCATCGCCCTGATGGTCCACCTGCACAAGCGGCTCAGCCGGCGCCTGCGCCTGGAAGGGCCGGTCGCGCGATAGTCGAGATGCGGCGAAGCCTCGCTCTATTCGTCGCGGTCTTCGGCCGCTACCGTGACAAGAGTAGGCGGTATTCGCGGCGGAGAGCCGAATGATGAAGGCTCAAGACGCGGTGCAGACGGGCACCAAGGACATCCCGCCGCCGCCCGGCAAGGGCCCGTTCGTCCTCGTGGGTCTCACCGCTCTCGGATTACTGGGTTACGGCGCCTACAACCACTGGCAGCGGGACGTCGAGGCGACCGCGACCCTGGAGCGGATCAAGACCCTGGTGCCCCAAGTGCGCACCGTCGTGGCAGAGCGCGCGAACGGGCCCCTCGACCTGATGCTGCCGGGCGAGACACAGGCCTTCACGACCGCCGCGATCGCGGCCCGTGCCACCGGCTACATCGCCGAACGGCGGGTGGATATCGGCTCCCGGGTCAAGGCCGGCGACCTGCTCCTGCGCATCGCGGCGCCGGACCTCGACCAGCAGCTCGCGCAGGCCGAGGCTCAAGTCGGCCAGCTGAAGGCGCAGCTGCTACAGGCTCAGGCGCAGGTCGAGCAGGCCCGGGCCAACGTCAACCTCGCCAACCTCACCAACAACCGCACCTCGACCCTGGCCGTCCAGGGCTGGGCCTCGCGCCAGAACGCCGACACGTCGCAGGCAGGCGTGCTCTCGCAGGCCGCGACCCTGGCGGCCGCCGAGGCGGGCGTGAAGGTCGCCACCGCCAACATCACGTCGCAGGAAGCCGTGGTCGACCGCCTGAAGGCGCTTACGGCGTTCGAGCGGGTTGTCGCGCCGTTCGACGGCGTGGTCACGACCCGCAACGTCGATGTGGGCGATCTGGTCAGAGCCGACAACGGCGGCACGCCGCTCCTCAGCATGGACCAGGACAGCGTCCTGCGCATCACCGTGAACGTGCCGCAGAACGATGCCGTGGGCGTCAAGCCGGGCGTACAGGCCGAGATCAGCGTCCCGCAGATCCCGGGTCGCCGGTTCGGCGGCTTCGTCGAGCGCAGCTCGGTGGCGTTGAACGCCGCCTCGCGGACCCTGACCACGCAGGTGGACGTGCCCAACCCCGACCGGGCGCTTCGGGCCGGGCTCTACGCCACCGTGACGCTGAAGATCCCCCGCACCGAGGAGAGCGTCTCGGTTCCGGCCGAGGCGACCGTCTTCAACCGCAACGGCTTCCAGGTCGCGGAAGTCGGCGAGGACGACCGGGTGACCTGGCGGACGATCAAGGTGCGGCGCGATCTAGGGCGGATTCTCGAACTCGAATCCGGTCTGGCGGCCGACAGCCACATCATCTTCAGCCCGCCCCCGGAGCTGCGCGACGGCCAGACGATCGAGCGCGTGAAGCCGGCACCGCAGACCAAGCCGATCCGAGCCGCGGAGCGGTGATCGGTTGAGGCCGCAGGAGAGGTCTCTCGGCGCCCTCTCCACCGACCAACCTTTTTCATCCTTGGGCTGCATCGCAGCACCCCGGGATGCGTTGGGGTGAAGAACTTTTTCGCTCGCCTCGTCGCTGCGCGCGCAATGACGGCGTGGGATCGGAGGTCGATAACCTGCCCGACCCGTCGAACCGGTATCAGTTCACCCGCACCACGAGCTTCATCTTCGGGTGGATGCCGCAGAGCACCTGAAAGGTGCCGCGCTCGGTGAAGGTGACCGGCGTGCGGCTGCCTGGTTCCTGATCCCCGGAATCGAAGCTGAACGTGTCGGATTCCACGAAGACGTGGTGCAGCAAATCGCTGTCGTCGTTGACGAACATCACCGTCTCGCCCCGGCTGAGGGCGATATTCCCCGGCTGGAACGCGCGGCCCTTCTGGGACACCAGCAATCCGGAGGCTTCCAGGTCGCCCACCAGGATCAGGCCGCAGACCAGGCCGAGGGCCAGAGCGATGGCCGCCGGCATGGCCGATTTCCAGCGGAGCGGGACGGGCATACTCGGCGCAGCGGGGGCCATGGCATTCCTCGGGCTGATCGAGGCAATCTACCTGAGACTTTATTGAGAAATCATTTTCGAAAACCCTCACGTTCCGCGGAGTTGGGCTGTTTGCGAGACCAGGAACGGGTCAAAACGATTATCCATAAGACGAACCGATAATGGCCCCGGCTAATCGGCTCTTAACATGTGGCAATTACGGTTCATGGAACCTGTCACACGGCGCGGTGCGATGCGAGACCCCGAGAGAGCGACGGATGAGCGGCCGCCTTCGGGTCTGATGCGCTTTGTGCGCGGCATCACCGGCCTTTCGGCGACGATCCGCGGTCGGATCTTCGTCGCGTTCCTGGGCATGAGCCTGCTGTCGGGGGCGCTCGGGCTCTATGCCGTGGTGGCGATCTCGCATGTCGGGGCGCTCGTCAATCGCACTTATGACGAGTCGCTGATGTCGATCAATTACGCCCGGGCGACCGCGGCGGATTTCGCAAAGATGCGCAGCGCCTTCGCGCGCCGGACTCATGTCCGCGACTCCGCCCAGGCGGCCAAGCTCGATGCCGAGATTGCCGATCTCTCGACCACGCTCGCCGAAGACTTGACCATCGCCGTCGAGCGCTCGCAATCGGACCGGTCGGTGCGCACCGCGGGCGCCGTCCAGGCAGCGGTGGCTGCCTGGGAGGAGATGCGCCGCGGCCTCGACCCGGCCACCGCCCGCCCCGAGCGCTGGGACGCGCTGGACCAGTATGCCAGCGCGGTCGACAACCAGATCGACCTGTTGGTCAACTATACGGCGGGCGACGGCTTCACCTTCCGGCAGGCCGCCCGGACGCTGGTGGCCCGGGAGATCCACGTCAACGCCATCGCGGCGGGGCTTGCGGTGTTCGCCTGCGCGCTGATCGCTTGGCTGCTCAACCGCCGGATCACCGGCCCCCTCGCCGATGCCTCGGCCGCCGCCGAGCGGATCGCCAGCGGACGCCTCGACGACCGGATCCCGGCCGGCGGCCGGGACGAACTCGGCAGCCTGCTCCGCTCGATGGCGGTGATGCGCGACAACATCCAGGCGATGATGCAGCGTGAGGTCAGCCAGCGACGGGTCGCCGAGGCCCTGGTGACGGACGCGCTGCAGACCTCCCGCGAAGGCGTGGTGGTGGTCGACGCCGTGGGGTGCATCGCGCTCGCCAATGCCCAGGCGCTTCGCTTTTTCGACGGGCTCGAGGCCGCGATCCTGGCCGGCATCTGTCCGTCGGATTCCGAGGACGGTTCCGGCACCGGCTCGCAATCCCTCGACGAGTGCTTCCGGGCGCTCGCCCGCGACGGCGACATCCGGCTGGCGGACGGGCGCTGGCTGCGGGTGAGCCGGAGCGCCACCCAGTCGGGCGGCTTCGTGGCCGTGTGCAGCGATATCAGCCTGCTCAAGGAGCAGGAGGACCGGCTGACCGAGACCAACCTGCGGCTCGACGCGGCGCTGGACAACATGTCCCAGGGCCTCTGCCTCTACGACGCGCAGCATCGCCTGATGGTGGTGAACCGGCGCTACAGCGAGATCTACGGCCTGGCTGCCGAAACGATCGTTCCGGGGATGTCGGCGCAGGACGTGATGCGGGCGAGCCTCGTGGCCGGCAACCATCCCGGCAGCGACCTCGCCGCCCTCCTCCACCAGGAGCACGAAGCGCATCGCGGCGGCACCTGGCACACGCAATTCCAAGAACTCGCCAACGGCCGCACCGTCTCGATCGACCGCCGCGAGACTGCCGACGGCGGTTTCGTGGCGACCTACGAGGACGTCACGGAGCGCCGCCGCGCCGAGGCCCGCATCGCCTTCCTGGCGCACCACGACACGGTGACGGGCCTGCCGAATCGTGAAGCGCTCGGCCAGCAGATCGAGATGGCGGTGGCGCAGGCCGGGCGCGATTCGGGCTTCGCCGTCTTCGCGATCGACCTCGACGACTTCCGCCCGGTCAACGAGACGCTCGGGCATGGGGTCGGCGACGAGCTGCTTGCGGCGGTCGGCGAGCGGCTCACCGCCTGCGTGCGCGAGATCGACTGCGTCGCCCGGCTCGGTGCGGACGAGTTCATCGTCGTCCAGCGCGGCGTCGATCGCCCGGAGGAGGCCGCGATCCTGGCCCGCCGGATCATCGAGGTGCTGAGCGCGCCCTACAGCTTGAGCAACCACGAGATCAGCGTCGGGCTGACCATCGGCATCACCCTGGCACCGAGCGACGGGGCCAGCTGCGAGAAGCTCCTGAAGAATGCCGAGGTCGCCCTCGACCGCGGCAAGACCGAGGCCCGGGGCTCGTTCCGGTTCTTCGAGCCCGAGATGGATGCCCGCCTCCAGGCCCGGCGGCTGCTGGAGCGCGACCTGCGCGACGCGCTGATCCGCGAGGCGTTCGAGGTCTATTACCAGCCGATCTACAGCCTCGACACGGACCGGATCTGCGGGTTCGAGGCGCTGCTGCGCTGGGATCACCCGACCCGCGGCTTCGTCTCGCCCGCCGAATTCATCCCGATCGCCGAGGAACTGGGCCTGATCGTCCCGCTCGGCGAATGGGTCCTGCGCCGGGCCTGCGAGGAGGCCGCCCGCTGGCCGGATGGGCTCAAGGTGGCGGTCAACGTTTCGGCGGTGCAGTTCACCTCGGCGAGCCTCGTCACCGCAGTGCGCGAGGCCCTGCGCCGGACCGGCCTGCCCGGCCGCCGCCTGGAGCTGGAGATCACCGAATCGGTGCTGGTCGCCAATCCCGGCGCGACCACCGCGATCCTGCACAGCCTGAAGGCGCTCGGCGTTCGGGTCTCGATGGACGATTTCGGCACCGGCTACTCGTCGCTGAGCTACCTGCGCAGCTTTCCGTTCGACAAGATCAAGATCGACCAGTCCTTCGTGCGCGACCTGTGCGTGAAGGACGGGACCGACTTCATCGTCCGGGCGGTGATCGGGCTGGGCTCCAGCCTCGGCATGACCACCACCGCCGAGGGCGTGGAGACCGAAGCGCAGCTCGCGCATCTGCGCGCAGAGGGCTGCGACGAGATCCAGGGCTACCTGATCAGCCGCCCGGTCCCGGTCTCCCAGGTGGGCGAGGTGATCAACCGCTGGAACGGCGCCGCCCGGGCCATTGCCTGAGGGGCCCTCCCCCCGTTCAGGCCTTCAGCTTCACAAGCAGCAGAACGAGGCGCGGGTCCCCTCTCCCGAGCGGGAGAGGGACAGGGTGAGGGGTACGACCCCTCCGGAAGAACCTGGTCCCTCACCCCAACCCTCTCCCGCACGGGAGAGGGAGTCCGTCGCGGCCTGCACGGGTCGATGCTTGAACATCGCAGCCCGCGCAGGACGAGCGATTTGGCGGAGAGCCCTACTCCGCCGCGTCGAGGCGCGGGCGCTCGATGTGGCTGCGCTCGGCCTTGACCAGCTCGGCCGTGCGGAACGCCACCTCCAGCGCCTGCTCGGCGTTGAGGCGCGGGTCGCAGTACGTGTGGTAGCGATCCTGCAGGTCGTCGGCCGTGAGCGCCCGGGCGCCGCCGGTGCACTCGGTCACGTCCTTGCCGGTCATCTCCAGATGGATGCCGCCCGCGAACGTGCCCTCGGCCCGGTGGACGCCGAAGAAGCCCTCGATCTCCTGCATCACCCGGTCGAAAGGCCGGGTCTTGTAGCGGCCCGCCGCGACGGTGTTGCCGTGCATCGGGTCGCAGATCCAGACCACCGTCCGCCCTTCCCGCTCGACCGTCCGGATCAGGCCCGGCAGGTGGTCGCCGACCTTGTCGGCGCCGAACCGGCAGATCAGGCTGAGCCGGCCGGGCTCGTTCTCTGGGTTCAACTGATCGACCAGCCGGATCAGGCCGTCCGCCTGCATGGACGGACCGCATTTCAGGCCGATCGGGTTCTTGATCCCGCGGGCATATTCGACATGGGCATGGTCCGGCTGCCGGGTGCGGTCGCCGATCCACAGCATGTGCCCGGAGGTCGCGTACCAATCGCCCGTGGTCGAGTCGATGCGGGTCAGCGCCTCCTCGTAGCCGAGCAGCAGGGCCTCGTGGCTGGTGTAGAAGTCGGTGGTCCGCACCTCCGGATGGGTCTCCGGATTGATGCCGATCGCCCGCATGAAATCGAGAGCGTCGGTCATGCGACCGGCGACATCCTGGTAGCGCGAGGATTGCGGCGAATCCTTCACGAAGCCCAGCATCCAGCGATGCGCGTTCTCCAGGTTGGCGTAGCCGCCGGTGGCGAAGGCGCGCAGCAGGTTCAGGGTCGCGGCCGATTGCCGGTAGGCCTCGACCTGACGGCGCGGATCCGGCGTGCGGGCCTCCTCCGTGAAGCCGATGCCGTTGACGATGTCGCCCCGGTAGCTCGGCAGGCTCACGCCATCGAGGGTCTCGGTGGGCGAGGAGCGCGGCTTGGCGAACTGCCCGGCGATGCGCCCGACCTTCACCACGGGCGAGCCGCCCGCGAAGGTGAGCACCATCGCCATCTGCAGGAACACCCGGAAGAAGTCGCGGATGTTGTCGGCCGAATGCTCGTCGAAGCTCTCGGCGCAGTCGCCGCCCTGGAGCAGGAA
The DNA here is from genome assembly GCF_008040015.1 of Methylobacterium sp. WL18. Taxonomy (NCBI): domain Bacteria; kingdom Pseudomonadati; phylum Pseudomonadota; class Alphaproteobacteria; order Hyphomicrobiales; family Methylobacteriaceae; genus Methylobacterium; species Methylobacterium sp. WL18. The sequence continues at coordinate 8,546 of NZ_VRVD01000070.1, forward strand.
GGCCTCGCCCGCCGCGACGCGCCCGAGCGCCGTCTTCAGCTTGCGCGCCTCACCGGCGAAAACCAGCGGGGGAAAGCTCGCGATCTGGGTCTCGACCGCCTGCAGCGCCGCCGAATCCGGATAGGCGGGGACCTGCTGGATCGGCAGGTTCCGCCAGTTCTTCGGTGTCCAACGCTCGGCCATGACCTCTCTCCGCGCACGTCCTTCGTGCGATCGCGCATGACGCGCGAAGCGCGGCTTATAGAGGGGTTCCCGAACGCATGCGAGGGGCGGATTCCTGAGGGCTGGCAGGAGCCTGAAGCAGAGTTGGGGCGCGGGCGATCGGGTGATGCGCTTGCAGCGGGTGGTTCGGGCGTCCCGCGATCCAATCAGAAAATCCGAGCCCCGACGGGATTGGGGTTTCTCCGAGCCCAAAGATTTCGCTCCGTCATCCCGGGGCCGCACAGCAGAGCCCGGGAGCGAGAAACAGAGGTGGAGCAAGATCTTGCGCCGTCGGCGGTTCGAGATTCCGGGCTCGCCTGCGGCGCCACGGAATGACGGGGTGGTTTAGCCTGCGGCGTCAATGAGTGTCGAAAAGGCAACCGCCTCGTTCGCGGATGCATCAAGGCGACTGCCTACGGCCCGCGCTCGATCAGGCTTCGCCGTCCTCGACCTCGATCCCGTGCTCGGCCAGGATCCAGAAGATCGCCTCCAGATCCTCCGCGGAGACGTCCCGCGGCGGAAGCGCCTCCTCGAGGTCGTCGTAGGTCAGGCAGCGGCTGCGCTGAGTCTCGGCCTTGGCGAGCAGCCGGTCGATCGCCCGGCGGATATCGGCGGGCAGCGCGTCGTGGCTCGGTACCCGATAGCTGAAGGCCGGCCGAAGGGCGTCGGCCAGGAGGCCGTCGATGATCGCCTGACGGCGCGCGTGCGCGTCGTCCTCGCGATTGCCCTTGCCTGCGTCCTGCTTGCCCATGACCCTGATATGGCTCGGCCGCGCACCGCGTCGAGACCCCGCGACGCGGGGAACTTACCCGACGCCGACCGGATGCTTGGTCACCTCCGGCACCCGCATGGTGACGAGTTCCTCGGCGGCGGTGGGATGGACCGCGATGGTGCGGTCGAAATCGGCCTTGGTGGCGCCCATGGTGACGGCGATGCCGATGGCCTGGATCACCTCGCCGGCATCGTGGCCGAAGATGTGGACGCCCACCACCCGGTCGCTGGCGCAATCGACCAGCACCTTCATGAGGATCCGCTCCTCGCGGCCCGAGAGCGTCGCCTTCATGGGCCGGAAGCGCGCCTTGTAGACGTCGATCTTGCCGTAGATCTCCCGGGCGGCGGCCTCGGTATGGCCGACGATGCCGATCTCGGGGGTCGAGAACACCGCGGTCGGGATCAGCCGGTGATCGACGCAGGACGGCTTGCCGCCGTAGACCGTGTCGGCGAAGGCATGGCCCTCCCGGATCGCCACGGGGGTCAGGTTGGCGCGGTTGGTGACGTCGCCCACCGCGTAGATCGACGGGATTGCAGTCTGTGAATAGGCATCCACCGGGATCGCGCCGGCGGCGTCGGTCTCGATCCCGACCTTCTCCAGGCCGAGCCCGGCGACGTTCGGGCGCCGGCCGGTGGCCACCAGCACCTGATCGACCAGGATCTCGGTGCCGTCGTCGAGCTGCGCGCACAGGCCGGCATCGCGCCGGTCGATCCGGATCAGCGTACGGCCGAGCCGCAGGTCCATGCGCTGGCGATAGGCCTCGGCGAGGGCGTCGCGGACCTCGTCGTCGAAGCCGCGCAGCAGCCGGTCGCCCCGGTGGAGCAGGGTCGTTCGGCTGCCGAGCGCTGCGAAGACGCCGGCGAACTCCACCGCGATGTAGCCGCCGCCGATCACCAGGATGCGCTCGGGCAGGTCTTCCAGCTCGAACACCTCGTTCGAGGTGATTGCCAGCTCGATCCCCGGCACCGCCGGCTCCTTCACCGGATGCGCGCCGACCGCGACCAGGATCCTCTCGGCCCGCACCGTCCTGTCCGAACCGATCAGGCGGATCGTGTGCGGGTCCTCGATCACCGCGCGCTCGGGCACGATCTCGACGCCGGCGCGCAGCAGGTTGGTGTCGTAGATCCCTTCGAGCCGGGTCACCTCGGCGTCGCGGCGCCGCTTGAGGACGCTCCAGTCGAAGCGCGGGCGCTCGACCGTCCAGCCGAAGCCCGCGGCATCCTCGAACTCGTCGGCGAAGCGGCCGGCATAGACCATCAGCTTCTTGGGCACGCAGCCGCGGATCACGCAGGTGCCGCCGACCCGGTACTCCTCGGCCAGCATGACCTTGGCGCCGTAGCCGGCCGCGATCCGGGCGGCCCGGACGCCCCCGGAGCCGGCGCCGATGACGAAGAGGTCGACGTCGAAAGCGCTCATGCGGGGCCGTCCATCTCGCGTCTCGTATCCGTGCGGGACGTCGCCGCCTCACGCATCCAAGTGGCTTCGCGCATCCACGTGATGGCAGCGCCGAGCCCGGCCGTCCACCACGCCGCCCAGCCATTGTGCTCGACGAACGCGATGGCAGCCGCGCAGGCGACGAGACCCAGTGCCGCGGCGCGGTCGGGCTGCCGCATCCCGGCGATGCGGCCGAGCATCAGCATCAGGACTAGCGCGGCCAGGAGCGCACCGGGCAATCCCAGTTCGGCCCAGACCTGCAGGAAGCTGTTATGCGGGTGGCCGACTCCGAGAAGGACCCGCATCTCGGGCGCGACCGCCCCGGCCACGGGAGCCTCTGCGAAGCGCGCGCTGGTGCCGAATCCCGCCCCGCGCCACGGATCGGCCGCCACGGCCGCGCCGAAGCTGCGGGCGATGGCGACTCGGGCCCGGGAGGAGGATTGCACCAGGCGCTCATGCGCGGCCTCCGGCATGACCCGGGCGAGCAGGTCGCCCTCCACGGGGGCGAGTGCCACGGCAAGGCCGAGCCCGAGGCCGGCAAGCGCGATCCCGACCCGCATCGGCAGCAGCCGGGCCAGGCCGAACAGCCCGGCCCCGGCGAGAAGTCCCAGCTGAGCGGCGCCGCTGATCGAGCGCAGCACGCCGAAAGCCGCGAAGACGAGGCCGGCCACTGCGAGGCTCCGGGAGCGGGCGCGCCACAGCACCAGAGCGACGGGGCCGGCAAGGAGGTCCAGCGTCAGCGCCGGGCGATTGTGCACGAAGGCGGCGACCCGGCGTCCGAGCGCCCGTTCGAGGGCGAGGTCCGAAGCGAGGTCGACCGCGATGACGAGGCCTGCCAGCACAATCGCGGCCGCACCGAGGCGGGGCGCGAAGGCCGGGATCCGCCCGGGGGCGAGGCAGGTGATCAGGTAGGCGGCGGCCAGGGTCGGCAAGAATTCGCCGAGCACCTTCAGCGACGAGCCCGGGAACGGCGCCCAGGCGAAGGAGATGAGGCACCATCCCAGGAAGGCGAGCGCCGCGACGCCGAGCGGCTTGCTGAGAGGGATGAGGAGGCAGGCTCGCAGCGCGCGAGGATCTTCGACCCAGCGCCCGGCGAAGAAAGCTAACGCTGCGAGGCCGAGGACGGCCGGGCTCGACCGGTTGGCGAGCACCATCGCCAGCGGCAAGACGGCGAGCAGGGCCGCCCCCGCCGCGTAGAGGCGGTCGGTCGTCCGCGCGGAACGTGTCTGACCGTGCGTGATCGCCGGCCTGGGATTCAACGGCATCGGATGTCCAAAGCATCCCCATCCTGCGGCGGAGACGATCACACATCTCCGGTCGTGACGCTGGTCCCCTCTCCCGTACGGGAGAGGGGCCGGGTGAGGGATGCGCCCTCTCCGGAAAACCCCGATCCCTCATCCCAACCTCCTCCCGCACAGGAGAGGGGGCGCGTCCCGGCTTACGTGATTCGAGGTGTCAGCTCAGCGAGCCTCGTGGGAGCCCTCGAGTCGGCTACGTGATCCCTGGAGGGCTCCCACGAGGTCTCCGCTTCGCTCCGTCGACTCGGGATGATGGCATGGGTGGGGCAGTCGAAGCCGAAACCGACCTCACGACCACCCGCGCCCCTCTCACTGCATCTGGTGGCCGCGCTTGCCCATCTCGGCCCGCACCCGGACCATGACGTATTCGGACACTTCCTGCGTCCAGTCCTGCATCTCCTGCACCATCTCGTCGAGGAGCTGCGGCTGGGCCTCGACATAGTGCTTGCCGGCCGGCGAGCGGAAGAAGGTCGCGATCTCCTTCAGCTCGGGCTCCGGGAATTTCGCCGCGTAGGTGCGGGCGGCGATGTCGATCATGCGCTGCTTCTGCAGCTCCATCTCGGGCTGGAGGGCGGTCAGGACCTCGTCGAGATCTTTGGCGAGTTCGGGCCGCGTCACCGTCTGCTTCCGGATCTGGTCTGCGAAGGCCGGCAGGACCGAATCGAACGAGCGGGCGATGCCGGAGCTGAGCATCACCTCGCGGGCGAGGGCGAGGTGGCTCGCCGTGTAGGTCGGCGTCGCGGCGGCCGGCGTGTTCGGCTGCGCCGCCGGCTTGGCCGGGGCCGGCTTGTTCGCCTGGGCCGAAGCCGCATGCGGGAGAATCGTGGCCGCGGCGAGCGCGAGGCCGAGCGCGGCTTTGAGGCGTCGGGACATGCTGAATGTTCCTGCGAAAGGGTTTGGCGCTTCAGACCAAGCTGCCGAGAATGGTGACCTCGGCCCGGCCGTCGCGGTCCGCCGCCAGGATCGCGGCGTCGGCGATGCCGAGGAACAGGCCGTGCTCGACGACGCCCGGCACCGACCAGAGGGCGGCCCCGAGGGCGTCCGGATCCGGGATGGCGCCGAGATGGGCGTCGAGGATGTAATGGCCGCCATCGGTGAGGAGCGGCTTGCCGGCCGGATCGCGGCGTAGCCGCACCGGGCCGGTACAGCCGACCCGGGCGATAGCCGCCTCGACCGCGCGGTGCGTGGCGGTGAGGCCGAACAGGTTCACCTCGATCGGCAGCGGGAAGGCGCCGAGCCGGGCGACGTGCTTGGCCGCGTCGGCGATCACCACCATGCGGCGGCTGGCGCAGGCCACGATCTTTTCGCGCAGCAGCGCGGCGCCGCCACCCTTGATCAGGCGCAACTGGTCGTCCACCTCGTCGGCGCCGTCGATGGTCAGGTCGAGCTCGGGCTGCTCGTCCAGGGTGGCGAGGCGGATGCCGAGGGTTTCGGCCTGCACCCGCGTCGCCTCCGAGGTCGGCACGCCGACGATGTCGAGCCCGTCGCCGACGCGGCGGCCGAGCAGGGCCACGAAGGCCGCCGCGGTCGAACC
>NZ_VRVD01000710.1:0-2211 GCF_008040015.1 Methylobacterium sp. WL18
CGCACGCCCATCCCGGCAGCGATCTGCCGGGATGGGCGTGCGTGCTCCCGCGCGCGGCTTCCGGACCTGAGCGCGGCACGGCCGTCGCGCCCGTCCGACGAATCATCGATCCGACGCCGCCGTCCGGTCGATCGATCCCGCCGCTTCCCCGGCCAGGATCGGGGCTACGCCCGCGCCGTTCGGCGCCGATTGCGGCGTGACAGGGTCCGGATCGGTTTCAGATCAGTGCCGTGCGGCACATCCCTATGCTTGCGGTCTTGACGGCGCGGCAGGTTGAAAACAGGCTTGCGCCCGCGTCGCGGCAGGTCGATGCACGGTCGTCGGGTCTGGCCGAAACATTGCATCGGGCTGCCGGGGCGGGTTGGACTTCGAGCGCGGGGGCGGTCATGAGGAAAATACTGTCGTTGACCATCGTTGGTCTTCTGACGATTGGTGCTGCACAGGCCCAGGACAAAGGCGGACCGATCAAGATCGGTGTCTCGGCCGGCGTGACCGGGCCGTATGCGGCTTTCGGCGTGCAGGTGAAGAACGGCGTCAGCCAGGCGATCGAGGACATCAACAAGGCCGGCGGCATCAAGGGCCGGCCGTTCGAGCCGATCTACGGCGACGACGCCTCCGACCCGAAGCAGGGCGTGTCGATCGCCAACAAGCTCGCCGCGGACGGCGTGACGATGGTGGTGGGCGCCTTCGCCTCCAGCGTGTCGATCCCGGCCTCCGACGTCTACCTCGATGCCGGCATCGTCCAGGTCACCCCGTCCTCCACCAACGTGAAGTTCACCGAGCGCGGGATGTGGAACACCTTCCGCACCTGCGGCCGCGACGACCAGCAGGGCGTGGTGGCGGGCGCGTATCTCGCCGATCACTTCAAGGGCAAGCGGATCGCCTTCGTCCACGACAAGTCGTCCTACGGCAAGGGTCTGGCGCAGGAGACCCAGATGACGCTCAAGGCCAAGGGCGGCAAGGAGGTGCTGTTCGAGGGCGTCAACCCGGGCGAGAAGGACTACTCGGCGCTCGTGTCCAAGTTGAAGTCGGCCAACGTCGACGTGGTCTATTACGGCGGCTTCCACACCGAGGCCGGGCTGATCCTGCGCCAGATGCGCGACCAGGGCCTGAACGCGACCCTGGTCGGCGGCGACGGCCTCGCCCCGAAGGAGTTCGTGCAGATCGCCGGCGCCGGCGCCGAGGGCACGCTGATGACCTTCTCGCCGGATGCCCGGAAGAACGCGAGCGCCCAGGCCGTGGTCGCGGCGTTCAAGGCCAAGACCATCGATCCCGACGCCTACACGCTCTACGCCTACGCGGCCGTGCAGGTGCTGGCCAAGGCCGCCGCCGAGACCGGCTCCATAGAGGGCAAGGTGCTGGCCGACTGGCTGCACCAGGGCAAGACGATCGAGACCGTGGTCGGCCCGATCGCGTACGACAAGAAGGGCGACCTCACCCGGCCCGACTACGTGATCTACGCCTGGAAGAAGGGCGCCGACGGTAAGATCGACTACGCCGGCAACGAGTTGGCGCCGTAAGACCGGTGCCCCGCGAACCTCGGGGCTCCGCGCCCCGAGCCCCGCCGAAAGGCCGCGGGCCCTTCGGGATCCCCGGACCTGTGCGCAGATCCGGTGGAGGCCGGTACCTCTATCGGCCGAACGACTGAGGGGCGCAGAGGCCTTATGATCTCCCCTCCGCGTCCCGGCGTGCAGGGGAGATCCGATGTTCGACTTCAGCCAGCTCCGGTGCTTCGCCGCCGTGGCGGAGGAGCTGCATTTCGGGCGTGCGGCCGCCCGGCTGAACATGACGCAACCGCCCCTGTCGCGGCAGATCCAGGTGCTGGAGCGGGTGCTCGACGTGCAGCTCCTGGAGCGCACCAGCCGATCCGTCCGGCTGACCGCGGCCGGGCGCAGCTTCCTGCCGGAGGCGCAGCGCATCCTCCGGCTCGCCGAGACCGCGACGCACGTCACCCGCCAGGTCGCGGCCGGGCGCGCGGGGGTGCTGAAGCTCGGCTTCACCGCGGCCTCGGCCTACGATGTCCTGCCCCGCCTCGTCACCGCCCTCCGGCGGGCGCTGCCCGACGTCACACTGGCCCTGCGCGAGATGGTCAGCCGGGATCAGGTCGAGGAGCTCCTCGCCGGCCGCCTCGACGCGGCCCTGGTGCGTCCGCCCATCGTCCATCCGGACCTGATCGCGGTCCGGGCGCTGGCCGAGCCCCTGGTGGTGGCC
>NZ_VRVD01000711.1:0-2207 GCF_008040015.1 Methylobacterium sp. WL18
TGCCGGTGGTGCCGTTGCCGCCGCTGCTGCCGGCCGGCGCGCCGCGGGTGGTGTTCCGCACGAAGCTCGCACCCGGGTACTTCCGCTGCGTCCGCGCCATGCTGCCCCGGCGCCTGTGGTGGTGGCGCATCCGAACCTGGGTGAGCAGGGCGGACGGCGCGGCCAATCCGGCCCCGGGGCCTGCCGGGACGGCCGCGGCCGGTAGACTCAGGATGGCGAGGCCGGCACCGGCCAGCGCCGCGAGATAGGGGATGCGCATCGAGATTCCTCCTGCCGCGGCACCAACGGATCGCCCCGGCGCAGGGAGAAGTTCGCGAGCCGCCCTCCGGTTCACGGATCCTTCCGATCCGGAAAGGTTGCCGGCGGTCGGCGAGCGTTCGCCCGGACCTTGAGCCGCGTCCTCACGTTATGCTGTCGGCTCGGCAGACAGCGCGGCACGGATGATCGGGCGTTCCAAGACGACACTCATCGCCCTGGGCGTCATCGCCGGCGCCGCGATCGTCGCGGTGCTGGTCCATCTGCTGCTCGGCCTGCTCGCCCTCGACATCGCCGTCGCGAAGACCAGCACGGAGGATCGAGAGGCGGCACAGGCGCTGACGCAGCTCTTCGAAACCCGGCATCCGCGGGTCCGCATCCGGACGATCTACGAGCCGGATCGCCTCGGGGCAGCGGAGGCCCTCGACAGGGGCAAGACCCAGCTCGCCCTGGTGCGCAGCGATGCCGCCCCGAAGGACGGACAGACCCTGGTCATCCTGCGCCGCGACGCGGTCGTGTTCATCGCGCCCGGCGGCAGCGCCGTCGACAGCGTGGCCAAGCTCAAGGGCAGCACGGTCGGGCTCCTCGACGGACGCAAGCTCGATCCGCGGCTGCTCGACCTGATCCTGACCCATTTCGGCGTGCCTCCGGGAAGCGTCCATCGCCGGATCCTGAGCGTGGACCAGCTGACCGAGGCCGCCCGCACCCGGCAGATCGGTTCGCTGTTCGTCGTGGCGCCGGTCGGAAGCGCACTATGGCTGCCGCTGTTCACGGCGCTCCGCAAAGGCTCCGGGGCGGTGAAGCTGTTCGAGGTCGACGAGGCGGCGGCGATCGCCAAGGAACATCCCGTGCTCGACACGATCGACGTGCCCAAGGGCGCCTTCCTGGGTTCCCTGCCGGCGCCGGGCGACGACATCACCACCCTGTCGGTCAGCCACCGGCTCGTCGCCAGGGGCGCGATGCCCGATTGGCTCGCCGGCGAGATCACCCGCGAGGTGCTGACCGGCAAGCCGCGGCTGGTGGCGCTCGACGACGACCTGGCCGGCATCGAGGCGCCCGACACCGACGACAAGGTCCAGGCGCTCCCCATCCATCCGGGTGCCGCCGCCTACCTGACCGGCAACCAGCCGAGCCTGGCGGATCAGGCGCAGAATGGGGCCTACTGGCTCGGGCTGATGATCAGCGCGGCAGCCTCGCTGAGCGCGGCGGGCATCGGCCTGTATCGCCGCTTCCGGCCGCGGCGGCCGCCGACCCGGGTCATGCGCCTCCTGGAGATCTGGCTGTCCGTGTCGGGCGCCGAGCCCGCCGACCTCGAACGGCTGGAGCGGGAGGCCGACGCGCTCGCAGCCGATGCGATCCGGTCGGAGGCGCACGGGCGGACGGAGAGCGTCGAGATGCGCCTCGTCGCCCTGCTGGTCACGCATGTCCGCGAGGCCGTCCAGAGACGCAGGCGCGCGGCGCGGCAGACGTCGTAGCCTTCAACGGCCCGGATTCGAGGCCGGCACGGCGGCCGGTCCGGAGGTGGCGACGCACGAACCCGACGGACCCATATCGGCACCGCTGCCACAACCATGAAGCGCGGAAGGCAGTACTTCGACTGTGCTATGGAGCCGCGGCACTTGAGGTCATCCCAAAAGCCTATGCTGCACGAACAGGATTGTTGATCTCCGCGCTCGACAACGCGTGGTTCAGTCCCGTATGATGCTTGAACGTTGCCGGCACATTTTGCGCCGCCGGGCACGTTAGTCTCAGGAATTCCGCACACATGAAGCGCCGGAGCGCGCGGCCGTTCACGGTCGAAGTCAAGCATACCCGCACCTCCCGCGTCGCGCTGGTCGATACGACGGCGCGACACCGCGACAATCCCGATCTGTGGTGGGACATTCCGCCGGACACCGCCGACAAGCCGGCCGAGGCCGCGTTCGCGCCCGCCGCCCCTGTCGAGCCGGCGC
>NZ_VRVD01000712.1:0-2200 GCF_008040015.1 Methylobacterium sp. WL18
CCTCGGGCCAGGCCGAGGCCGGGGCGGGGACGGCGAGCAGTACGGTCGCGAGCATGGCCAGAGCGAGCGTCGGCCGCCGGGCGGAGCAAGGCGCTGTCATGGTCGGTCTCCGGCCGGTATCGGGGCGATCAGAACTTGAGGGCGGCGCCGCCGCGGATGGTGTTCAGCTCGGCGCGATGCCCGTTGAAGCTCTGGAACAACACGTACTGATACTCGCCCCGCAGCAGGATGTTGGGCGTGATCGCGTATTCGAGGCCGAACCCGAGGGCCACGCCGCCGATCGTCTTGGTCTTGGCGTTCGCCACCAACGTGGTCGGGCCGTACGGAATGGTCTGGGCGCCCTGTCCGGCCGGGGTCGAGCGGTTCAGCGGGAAGTTCTGGTTGAAGCTGGCATAGCCGTGATTGTAGACGGCCGCCGGCAGGCCCGTGGTCAGGGCTTGGTTGGCCGCATAGGTCGTGGCGCCGTAGCCGTAGTTCTGGACCGCGACGGTGTCGTTGATCGTGACCCGGCCGACCGCGAGGCCTCCGGTCACGTAGGGCAGCAGGTTGCCGAAGGCGTAGCCGGCCCGGGCCCGGATGCTGCCGTAATCGTCGATCCGCGTGTTCGACGTGCCGGAGAGGCCGACCGATTCGGAATTACCCGCGGCCGTCGTCATGATCCGGTTGATGCCGTTGGTCGACCAGCTGTTCATGTCCGCGTGCGTGTAGTCCGCCTCGATTCCAAGGACGATCTCGTCGAATTGGACGTTGAAGCCGGCAAACGCACCGAAGCTGGCGCTCTTCACGCGGGTCCCCGGCAGCGACAGAAACTTCGAGACGCCGAACTCGCTCTCGACATCGCGGTAGCTGAAATATTGCGCGAGGGTCGATTGCAGGGCATCGCGCTGCGCCAGGCCGCCCGACGTATACCCGCCATGGCCGCCGACATACACGCCGCTCCAGTCGAGCACCGGAGCCGGGGCCGGATCGTAATCGGCGCCGCGCAGGTAATCGTAGTCCAGGTCGGCGGCCCGGGCGGTGCTCGCGCCGCAGAGGCCGAGGATCGCCAGCAGCGGCAGGGTGACGGTGCGCATCGGGATCGTCCTGGAACTGCGAGACGGACGGCGGCTCGGGCCTCGATGCAGTGATAGATGGGTAACCTTAAGCGTCCGTTATTTTGGGATCCTTTCCGATATCCCGATTCGATCGTCGCGGCCTGGTAAGAACTATCCGACGGCCCAAGTCTGCTCTGTGCATCCACCGAAGCCCGGCCGCAAAACGAAAAAAACGGCGCGGAGGAGATCCGCGCCGTCGGTGGTCAGAGAGTCGGAGAAAAAATCAGTACTTGCGGACCAGCGGGCCGGGGATCGGCTCCGGCATCAGCGGCGGCAGCGGCGCCGCGACCAGGCCGCCGAGGTAGTAGCGCAGGCCGATCTTCACGTCGTGCGCCTCGATGTCCTTCACCTTGATCGCCTGCAGGCTGCCGGTGCAGCACGGCACGAAGCCCGGGCCGGTCTCGGCCTTGCCGAGGTTGAGGTAGCGGTAGGCCACCTCGATCTTCAGGGCGTCGCTCACGTCGTAGGCGAGACCGGCATGCAGCGCCCAGGCGAAGCTGCCGCTGGTCTTGCTCTTGTAGAACTTGCTGCCGCTGTTGGTGTTGTACACCGGGTTGCCGTTGTTGTCGTAGACCGGCGCGTAGTTGTAGTACGCCTGCCCGCACTTGCAGTCGTAGATCGGGTTGCCGTAATCGTAGGCGTAGGTCGGGCTGGTGAACTGCTGGTTGGTCGAGTAGCCCGAGACGTGGTTGAAGGCGTAGCCGACGCCGCCGCCGATGAACGGCGTGATGCCGTACCACGTGCCGAGGTCGAAATACGCGTTGGCCAGCACCACCGCGGAATCGAAGCTGCTGGTCGACTTGTTGACCCCGTAGGAGCCGAGGCCGTTGTCGAACTCGGGGCCCTTGTAATACTCGCTGCCGCGCAGGCCGGTGGAATAGCGGTACTCGCCGGTCACGTCGCCGCGCAGGAACGGGGTGAACTGGTAGCCGACGCCGACGCCCGCGAACCCGCCGCCGCCGATCTCGTTGCCGAACGCGCGGTTGGCCTCCGGGTAGCCGGTGTAATCGTAGGCCTCGCTGTATCGCGGCCGCGTGTAGACACTCGCGCCGACGTCGCCGCGCAGGTACCAGCCGCCGCCGACCTCGATCGGGGGCGGGGGGGGC
>NZ_VRVD01000713.1:0-2195 GCF_008040015.1 Methylobacterium sp. WL18
GCAGGATCACGCCGAGGGCGAGGGCGCGGCGGGTGGGATGGGTGGCGGGCATCGGTGCCTTCCTGGCGGCCGGAGCGTACGTGGGGAGAACGCGCCCGCATGCCGAAGCGGTTCCACGGTTTCCCCGGGCGCACCCGTGACTCTGACGATGTGCGGGGCCCACACCAGCCCGGGATTGCGGGGATGACGGGGTTGCGCTCGATCTTTTCACCACCAAGTCGGGGACAATCTTGGCTGTCGCGCGTTTCGGGCTGTCATCCCCCCTTTCGCCGCCCTGAGCATCGAGGTTCCTGTGTCCCGACTCGAGACCGCGGTGACCTCGCAGATGCATCGGAGCCCGTGATGAGTGCCGACCAACGCCGGGCGCTGCTGATCTGCAACGCGAAGGCGCGCAACGGCGGCCTCGACCTCGACGAGGTGCGGGGCATCCTGCGGGCGGGCGGGATCGAGCCGGTGGAGCCGCCGCCGGACGCCGACTGCCGGGCGGTCATCCGCGCGCACGCCAAGGACGTCGACCTCGTGATCCTGGGCGGCGGCGACGGCACCATGAACATGGCCGCCCCCGCCCTGGTGGAGAGCGGCCTGCCCCTCGCGATCCTGCCGCTGGGCACCGCCAACGACCTCGCCCGCTCCCTGGGCCTGCCGCTGGATCCGATCGCCGCGGCGCGGTTCATCCCGAATGCCGCGGCGCGGCCGGTCGATCTCGGCTGGGTCAACGGCCACTACTACTTCAACGTCGCCAGCATCGGTTTCTCGGCCGAACTGGCGGGCGAGCTCACGGCCGAATCGAAGAAGACCTGGGGCGTGCTCGGCTACGCGGTGGCGGCCATCCGGGTGCTGCGGCGGGTGCGGCCGTTCACGGTGACGATCGAGCACGACGGCACGGTCGAGCGGGTGACGACCATCCAGGTCTCCGTCGGCAACGGGCGCCACTACGGCGGCGGCATGACCGTGGAGGAGACCGCCACGGTCGATGACGGCAAGCTCGATTTCTACAGCCTGGAAGTCGCCCATTGGTGGCGGCTGATCGCGCTGCTGCCGGCCCTGCGCCGGGGCACCCATGGACGCGCGGCCGACGTGCGCGCGTTCCAGACCCGGGAGATCAAGATCGCGACGCGCAAGCCCCGACCGGTGAACACCGACGGCGAGCTGACCACGCACACGCCCGCCCATTTCAAGGTCTTCCCGAAGATCCTCCGGGTTTACGCTCCCGATCCGGCGGGCAGTGCCGGTCCGTTCGACCTGGCCGCCCTCGGCAGCCGCCTCTTCCCGACCAGCGAGACGCACGACCCGTGACCGACCTGATCCAGCTTGCGAGTCAGCCCGCGATCTGGGCCGCCCTGGCGACCCTCATCGTGATGGAGGTGGTCCTCGGCGTCGACAACCTGATCTTCATCTCGATCCTGACCAACAAGCTGCCCGCCGACCAGCAGACCCGGGCGCGGCGGATCGGCATCGGCCTGGCTTTGATCCTGCGGCTCGGTCTGCTGGGCACGGTCGCGTTCATCGTGCACCTGACCGAGCCGGTCTTCTCGGTGCTGGGACAGGATTTCTCCTGGCGTGACCTGATCCTGATCGGCGGCGGCCTGTTCCTCCTCTGGAAGGCCACCAAGGAGATCCATCACAGCGTCGATCCCGATGGCCCGGCCGAGACCGGGACATCCGGCGGCACGATCGGGTTCGGCGCGGCGATCGGCCAGATCCTGCTCCTCGACCTCGTGTTCTCGATCGACTCGATCATCACCGCAGTGGGCATGACCGAGCACGTGCCGGTGATGATGGTGGCCGTGGTGGTGGCGGTGATCGTCATGCTGGTCGCGGCCGAGCCGCTCTCGGCCTTTATCGCCCGCAACCCCACCGTGGTGATGCTGGCGCTGGGCTTCCTGATCATGATCGGCATGACGCTGATCGCGGAAGGCTTTGGGGCGCACGTGCCGAAGGGCTATATCTACACCGCCATGGCGTTCTCGGCCGGCGTCGAAGGCCTCAACATGCTGGCCCGCGGACGCAGGCGGGCGACCGCCGCCGGCACGGACCGGAACCCGCGCTGAGCGGTCCCGTCCCGCCGGCGCCAAGCGCCGAGACGGCGCTGGAGACACCCATGCGGATCGCGGCCCTCCTGTGCGCCCTGCTGGCTGCCGCCCCCGCCGGCGCGGAGACGGTCCCGATGCCCCCAGTCCCGATGCCCCCTGCCT
>NZ_VRVD01000714.1:0-2193 GCF_008040015.1 Methylobacterium sp. WL18
GGCCGGGGCCGGAGCCCACGTGGTCGCGGTGGCCCGCACGGTCGGCGCCCTCGAGGAGCTGGACGACGCCATCCGGGCGGCCGGGTCCAGCGCCACGCTGGTGCCCTTCGACCTCGCCGATTACGACGCGATCGACCGGCTGGGCGCGGCGATCAACGATCGCTGGAAGCGCCTCGACATCCTGGTCGGCAATGCCGGCATCCTCGGCGCCCTCATGCCGATCGGCCACATCACCCCGAAGGTCTGGGACCAGGTGATGCAGGTCAACGTCACGGCCAACTGGCGCCTGATCCGCTCGCTGGACCCGCTGCTGCGCATGTCCGATGCCGGCCGGGCGATCTTCGTCTCGTCGGGCGCGGCCTCGAAATGCCGGGCCTATTGGGGGCCGTATTCGGTCTCGAAGGCGGCCCTCGAAGCGCTGGTGCGGACCTACGCGGCCGAGAACGAGACCACCGCCATCCGGGCGATGCTGCTCAACCCGGGGCCGCTGCGCACCGGCATGCGCCGCTCGGCCATGCCGGGGGAGGATCCCGAGACCCTCAAGACCCCCGAGGATCTCGCTCCCCACTTCGTGCGGCTCGCCGCGCCGGACTGGACCGAGACCGGCAAGCTCTACGATTTCCCCACCGACCGGGTGATGCAGTTCCGCGCGCCCGAGTAAAGGGGTCCGGGGCCTGCGGCCCCGGCGGGTTGCGGGCGGAGCCCGCAGGGTTTGGGATTTACGATGATCGACGTCCGCTGCATCTGTGCGATCGGCCTGCGCGGCCAGCTCGGCCTGAACGGGCACCTGCCCTGGGAGGGCAATACCGACCCGCTGTTCGTGGAGGACGTGACGCGCTTCTTCGCCCTCACCATGGGCCACGTGCTGATCGCGGGGCCGAAGACCGTGGCCTCTGTCCCGGACTTCGCGTTCAAGGACCGCACCATCGATGTGATCCGCAGTCACGAGGATCCCGAGCAGGTGCTCAAGCGCTACCCCGGCCGGCGGATTTTTGTCGGCGGCGGCATCGCGGTGTGGAACGTCTACGCCAAGTACATCCAGAACTGGGACATCACCCGCCTGCCCTACGACGGCGAGGCCGACCGCTGGTTCGACCCGGCCTGGCTGGTGGGCGGGGCGCTGCGGCCCTGAGGAGCGGCATCTTCGGGCAGCCCGGCGCGTTAGCGTGCGAGTTGCGTGTCCGGAGACGCAGATGAGCGCCCACAGCTACCGCTTCGGCATCGAGGAAGAGTATTTCCTCGCCGATGCCGAGACCCGCGGCACGCCCCGGGGCGACTTGGCCGGCTTCCATGCCCGGGTGCAGGCGGAGCTGCCCGAGACCGGGCGGGAGCTGGTCGCCGCGCAGGTCGAGGTCTGCACGCCGCCGCTGGACGACGCGCAGGCGGCGCGCAACAATCTCGGTGGCCAGCGGGCGCAGCTCGCCGGCATCGCGGCCGAGAACGGCTTGAGCCTGCTCGCCTGCGGCACCCATCCGCTCGCGCGCTGGTCCCGCCAGACCGCCACGGACGGCGAGCGGTACAAGGGCATCCTGTCGGATGTCGGCATCGCGGCACGGCGGGCGCTGATCTGCGGCATGCACGTCCATGTCGAGGTGCCGGACCCGGACGCCCGGATCGACCTGATGAACCGGCTGCTGCCGTTCCAGCCGCTGCTGCTGGCGCTCTCGGCCTCCTCGCCGTTCTGGCAGGGCGAGGCGACCGGGCTGATGGCCTACCGGCTCAGCGTGTTCGGCGAGTTGCCCCGCACCGGACTGCCCGAGATTTTTTCGGACTCAGCCGCGCATGCCCGGTTCGTGGAGATCATGACCCGCTCCGGCGCCATCGCGGATGCGAGTTTTCTCTGGTGGTCGCTGCGGCCCTCCATCAAGTTCCCGACCCTGGAGCTGCGCATCGCCGACGCCTGCACCCGGCTCGACGATTCGTTCTGCATCGCCGCCCTGTATCGCTGCCTGGTGCGCCTGTGCGTGCGCCGTCCGGCGCTGAATGCCGGACTCGACGGCGTCTCGCGCGCCCTGGCCTCGGAAAACCTGTGGCGGGCCCAGCACAGCGGCGTACGCGCGACGCTGATCGACGAGGCGCGGGGCGAGGCGGTGCCGTTCGTCGAGGCGCTGGAGGCGGTGCTGGCCCTGGTGGCGGAGGATGCCGACGCGCTCGGTTGCGCCGCGGACGTCGCCCGCGCCCGGGCGATCGTCA
>NZ_VRVD01000715.1:0-2189 GCF_008040015.1 Methylobacterium sp. WL18
GCCGAGGACCTCGCCCAGGCGGCCATGGGCCATTTCGGCCTGCGCTACCTCGCCGCCTTCGGGCCCGGCGTCCCGGACGGCGTGATCAGCCTCGACGCGATGGCCCTGGAACGCGGGGTCGCCGAGCCGGTGGCGAGCCGCGGCCTCGTGACCTTCGTGGCGGGCGACCCGGGCCGGCCGGTCTACCGCGCCCCGCCGCCTGTCTACGTGGAAGAGGATTACGGTCCGGTCTGCCACTTCGAGCGCCGCCGCACGATCGACCCCTACGGCGACGTCTACATCCGGCGCGTCCGCGTCTGCGAATAAGCGGCTTCGGGGGTCGCCGCGGCGGCCGGCGCCGGCTTCAGGCGCTCGGCACAGGCGATCCCCCCGAGCACCAGGGCCAGGGCGACGGCTTGAGTCGCCCCGAACGGCTCGCCGACCAGCAGGACGGCGAGGCCCGCGCCGAAAATCGGCACGAGGTTGACGAACAGGCCGGCCCGGTTCGGGCCGATCAGTTCGACCCCGCGCATGAAGAACAACTGCGCTAGCAGCGACGGCCCAAGGCCCACGAAGGCGACCATCGCCCAGCCCGCCAGCCCGGGCCAGACCGCATGCCCCGTGGCCCACTCGACGGCGAGGGGCGGCAGCGAGGTCACGAAGGCGGCGATCGCCATGGCGGCGAAGAACGCCAGCGCCGTCACCTTCGGGCGCGTCGGCAGGAAGATCGTGTAGCCCGCGTAGAGCAGGCAGGCGCCGAACACGAGGACGTCGCCACGGTTGAAATCGAGGCGCGTCAGGACCGACCAGTCGCCGTGCGTTGCGGCGATGCCGGCGCCGATCAGCGTCAGGACCACGCCAAGCATCTGGCCGAGGGTGACCGGCACCCGGTAGGCCACGCGGTTGAGCAGGATCACCAGGACCGGGATCGCTCCCTGGAACAGCGCCAGGTTGACCGCTCCGGTGTGGACGCCGGCGGCGTAGAACAGGCAGTTGAAAGCAGTGTAGCCGAGGCCGCCCATCAGCAGGATGCGCAGCCAGTGGGGGCGCAGGAGCGGCCATTCCGCCACGAGCCTGCGGGCCGCGAACGGCGCGAGCGCAGTGCAGGCCACAGCCCAGCGCAGCGTCGTGATCACCTGCGGCGAGACGTGCCCCGGAGCCCAGCGGCTGCTGACCGCGTTTCCGGCCCAGAGCAACGCCGTGAGCGTGAGGAGCAGATAGGCCGGCGCGACCGAGGAAACCCGGGTCGCGCGCTCAGCCATCAGCGGCGGCGGAACTGACCGCCCCGCACCTGCGGACGCGGACCCGCGGAGCGCTCGTCCTTGTGACGGAACACCAGGCGGCCCTTCTCGAGGTCGTAGGGCGACATCTCGACCGTAACCCGATCACCCGCCAGCGTCTTGATGCGGTTCTTCTTCATCTTGCCGGCCGTGTAGGCGACGATCTCGTGACCCTGGTCGAGCTGCACGCGGTAGCGCGCGTCCGGCAAGATCTCGATCACGAGACCGTCGAACTGCATCAATTCTTCTTTCGCCATGCACCTTCTCCAGTCGGACCGTCCGGCAGCAGGCGTTCCGGCAAAACTTCAACGGCTGTCATCAAGCTCGGGAAACGCCGCAGGGCGCGGATCCGATCCGACGGACGGTCCGCGCCTGCTCAGCGACGCTGCCCGCATTTAGTCGTCGCACGATCCCGCGGCAAGTCACGCCGTGCCGATCGGACTGGATATCGAGCCCCGGATGATGCGCGCAACCGCTGATTTGGCATCATCTTTTCCAAAAAACTGGCGGCCATCTCAGGAATGCCGCGTCCGGACCGCCCTCGGATCGCGGTCCCGGGCGGCCCGCGCTCACGGACCGGAGACGTCGTTGCCGGCGTAGTCTAGGCGCCCGTCCGGCGTCCGCCGCCAGACCCGCAGGGTGACCGGACCGGTGATCCGGTCGCCACGTTCGTCGAAGCCGACCGGACCGAGGATCGTGCGCGCAGGCTGGGTGCCGTGCAGCGCCTCGGCGACTTTGCGGCCGTCCGGAACGCGCACGGCTTTCGGGTCCGCCGCGCGGGCGCGCTCCAAGCCTTGAGCCAGCACTTCCACCGCCGCGTAGCCCGAAGCCGCGACGCTCTCGGCCTCTGGGCTGCGCGCCGTCGCCTTGCCGCCCTTCGGCTCGGGCAGGCGCGGCGGATCGGGGGGCAGGGTCATCACGGTCCCCTCC
>NZ_VRVD01000716.1:0-2188 GCF_008040015.1 Methylobacterium sp. WL18
GCTCGCGCGGCTGGGCGCGGCCCCGCTGCCGGCGTCGCTGCCGCACGCGGTGGTGGTCCTGCCCGACCTGTTCCTCCAGCCGACCGTGCCGGGCTTCGAGTACGATTACGGCACGCTGCCGCCGGGCGTCCGCTTCATCGGCCTGCTCCAGCCCCCGGCCCCGCCGGCGCCCCTGCCGGACTGGTGGCCGGAGCTGGAACGGGCCAACGCCGACGGCAAGCCCGTGGTGCTAGTCACCCAGGGCACCCTCGCCAACGCCGATTTCGGCGCGCTGGTCGAGCCGACCCTGGCCGCCCTCGCCGACCGGGACGACCTTCTCGTCCTCGCCACCACGGGCGGCCGCCCGGTCGAGGCGCTGCGCGGGCCGATCCCGGCCAACACGCGGGTCGCGCGGTTCCTGCCGTTCCGGGAGTTGCTGCCGCGGGTGAGCGTGCTCGTCACGAATGGCGGCTACGGCAGCGTCTCGCAGGCGCTGTCGAACGGCGTGCCGATCGTCTCGGCGGGCCTGACCGAGGACAAGGCGGAGGTGAACGCCCGGATCGGCTGGTCCGGGGTCGGCCTCAACCTCGCCACCAACGCGGCGGGGGTCGACGCCCTGAGGGAAGCCGTGGCGCGGGTGCTCGGCGAGCCGGGCTTCCGGCAGCGGGCCATGGCCCTGCAGGAGGCCTTCGCGGCGCGGGACGCCATGGCCGGCATCCTGGGTGCGATCGACGCGCTGGTCCGCACCGGCCCGGCCCACAACAGCGGCACGGCGGTTCCGATGGCGAGGTCGGCGTGAAGCCGGCTACCGATCATCCGGTGCTGCGGGTCGTGGTCGATCTCAACCGCTGCCAGGGCTACGCCCAATGCTGCTACGCGGCCCCGGACGCCTTCGCGATCCGGGGCCACGAGATCCTCTTCTACGATCCGGCCCCGCCGGCTGAGCGGCGCGGTGCGATCGAGCGCGCCGTCCAGGCCTGCCCGGTTCGCGCCATCAGCCTGCAGGCCGGCCCGGACGACGGAGATCTGCCGTGACCGCCGAGCCCGCCGGCATCGTGGTGATCGGCGCCTCGCTGGCGGGCCTGCGCGCCGCCGAGGCCCTGCGGCACGGCTCCTATGACGGGCCGCTGACCCTGGTGGGAGCCGAGCCGTATCGCCCCTACGATCGGCCGCCCCTGTCGAAGCACGTGCTCGCCGGAGAGCTGAGGCCGGAGGCGACCCGGCTGCCGGAGCGTACGCGCCTGCGCGCTCGCTGGCGGCTGGGGAACGCGGCCGTGTCCCTCGACCGGAAAGCCCGCACGCTCCGCCTCGCGGACGGTACGGAGCTGGCTTATCAAAAACTGCTGATCGCCACCGGGGCCGATTCCCGTCCCTGGCCGGTCGAGACCGGCGGCGGGCTCGCTGGCATCCACACCCTGCGCGGCCGTGACGACGCCGCGTCCCTCCGGGCGGACCTCCTGGCCGGGCCCCGGCGGGTCCTCATCGTCGGGGGCGGGCTGATCGGCTGCGAGGCGGCCTCCTGCCTGCGCGACCTCGGCCTGCCGGTGACCCTGGTCGAGCCCGGGGCGACGCCGCTGGCCCGCGTCCTCGGAGGCACGGTCGGGGCGTTCATCGGGGCGATCCATGAGGGTCGGGGCGTCGACCTGCGCTGCGGCAGCGAGGTCGAGTGGCTGGAAGAGGCGGATGGCCGGTTCGTGCGCGCGCACCTCACGGACGGCACCCGCATCGACGCGGATGTCGCGGTGATCGCCCTCGGGGCCGTCCGCAACACCGAATGGCTCGCCGACTCTGGCCTGTCGGCGGATCCGGGCGGCGTCGATTGCGATGCGGCCGGATACGTCCTCGACGCCGACGGGGCGGCCGACCCGCGCATCGCTGCCGCCGGCGACGTGGCCCGCTTCCCCCACCCGCTCTACGGCGGGCGGCGCGTGGCGCTGGAGCATTGGAGCCAGGCGGTGGCACAGGGCATCCACGCCGGGCGACTGCTGGCCGGGGCGAAGCCCGAGGGCCCCTATGGCGCGCTGCCGACCTTCTGGTCCGCACAGGGCAACGTGGTGGTCAAGTCCGTCGGGCTGACCGAGGGCGCGGACGCCCTGGCGATCACCCATGGCGAGCCCGGCGCCGGCCGCTTCCTGGCCGTCTACGGACGGGCGGGGCGCTGCATCGCGGCCGTCTCGGTGGACAGCGCCCGCTGGCTGCCGGCCCATGC
>NZ_VRVD01000717.1:0-2176 GCF_008040015.1 Methylobacterium sp. WL18
GCGCCCCCGCGTCGTCCTGTGATCCCAGGCGCTGGCGCAGCTGCGCGGCCATCCGGTGCGCGACCCCGTCGGCATCCGCCGGCAGGGCCGCGCGGCGCTCGAGCTCGTCGATCCACTGGCCGACCTGGTCCAGGCTGTCGAGCAGCATGTCGACCAGCGCCGAGTCGATCTGCAGCGCGTCGGACCGGACCTCCCCGAGGAGGTCCTCGGCGGCGTGGACCAGCCGGGTCAGGGCCATAGCGTCGAACAGGCCGGACGAGCCCTTGATCGTGTGGACCGCCCGGAACACCTCGTTGATCGCGGTCTCGTCCGTCGGGTTCCGCTCCAGCTTCAGCAGGCCGCTGGCCGAGACCTGCAGCAGCTCGCGCGCCTCCGGGATGAACCGGGCCAGCAGGGGGTTGGTCATGCCTGCGCGCCCGTCAGCAGGCGCGCGGTCTCGACCAGCAGCACGGGATCGGCCGGCTTGACGATGTAGAAGTTGGCGCCGACCGCGTAGGCCCGGTTCGCATCCGAGTCCGCGGCCTCGGTGCTGATCGTGACCACCGGGATCGCCTGGAGCGCGGGCTCGCGCCGGATCCGGGACACCAGCTCGTAGCCGTCCATCTTGGGCATGTTGATGTCGACGATCATCAGGTCGTAGCCGCCGAGCAGGGCCTTCTCCAGGCCCTCGACCCCGTTGGCGGCCTCCTCGACCACGAACCCGGCCCGGCCGAGCACGTCCTGGTAGAACATCCGCATGGTGATGCCGTCTTCGACGACAAGAATTCGTTTCCCGGACATGCCCGTCTCAATCCTGTTCGATCGGTCTTTGGTAGACGATCGTGTCGCCGAACTTGCGCGGCAGGAACATCGACGACATGCGGCTCATGCTCTCCGAATGACCCAGGCAGATGAACCCGCCCGGGATCAGGCATTCGTAGAGCGCCTCGACCGCGGCGCGTCGGGACGTGTCGTCGAAGTAGATCAGCAGGTTCCGACAGAAGATCACGTCCATCGCGCGGTAGCGGTGCATGTGGATCGGGTCGGACAGGTTGGCGATCGAGAACTCGATGGAGCTGCGCAGCTCCTCGTGGATCTCGAACTGGTCGTCGCCGAGCCGGCGGAAATACTTCTTGCGCAGCTCGGGCGACAGCCGCTGCAGGGAGCGGTTGCCGTAGATCCCCTTGCGGGCATCGGCCAGCACCCGGGAATCGATGTCCGACCCGGTGATCTCGATGGCGAAGTCGTCCGCCCGCGACCAGTTTTCGAGGATCTGGATCGCGATCGAGTAGGGCTCCTCCCCGGTCGAGCAGGGCATCGACCAGATCCGCAGCGTCGCGCCGGGCCGGCGCGTCCGGGTGATCTCGGGCAGGATGCCCCGAACCAGGGCATCGAACTGGTAGTCCTCGCGGAAGAAGTAGGTCTCGTTGACCGTCATCAGGTTGACGAGATGCTGCAGCTCCTCCCCCGACGCCTGGAAGCGCAGCAGGGTGAAGTAGGCCTTGAAGCTGTCGCTCCCGGTCTTGGCGATCCGCTCCAGGAGACGCTTCTCGACGAAATACTCCTTCTTGCCGCTGAACGAGATGCCCGTGCGGCGATAGAAATACTCGTAGAACTTCTCGTACTCGTCCTCGCTGATCTGGATCGCCGAGGCGGTCTGCCCGAGGGAACGGGAGGGCTGCTGCATCATGCGCCTCCGATCCGGCGGATCGCCGCGGCGGCCGCGAAGCGGATGAACGGCACCTCCGGGAAGCGCGCGGCCAGGGCCTGGAGCGGCGCGACGGCGCGCTCGTTGCCGATCTCCGCGAGGCCGTCCACCGCCGCCGCGCAGACGTTGATGTGGGGATCGTGCGCCACGACCTCGGCCAGCCAGTCCGGCGCCTTCGGGTGCGGCAGCAGGCTCAGCATGTTGACCGTCAGGATGCGGACGTCGCTGTCGGGATCGGCCAGCAGGTCGGCGACATGCGGCTCGACCTCGTCCGGCATCTCCTGAAGCGCCTCGATCGCGGCGTTGCGCAGCCCGCTATCCTCGCTGCGGAGCAGGGGCAGCAGGCCCTCGACCACCGCGGGGGACTTGAGGCGGATCAGCGTCGTCAGGATCACGGCGCGGACGCTGGCGGCGGGCTCGCGGCCGAGATGCGCGCACAGGAGCGGCCCGGCCTCCGGGAAGGCGCCGAGTTCGCGGGCGGCCCGGCGC
>NZ_VRVD01000718.1:0-2173 GCF_008040015.1 Methylobacterium sp. WL18
CCGCCACCGTGACCCCCGGGCGGCCCGCCATCTCGGCGACGCCGCGCTCGAAGCGGGCGCGGATGTCGGCGGTCAGCATCGCGTGCGGCGCGCTCTCGCGAATCGCCGTCGCGGCGGCCTCCGCGAAGGCCTCCAGGTCGGAGCCCGCGATCCCGATCAGCAGGCCCGGATTGGTGCAGAACTGCCCGGCTCCGAGGGTCAGCGAGGCCGCGAAGGCTCGCCCGATCGCCTCGCCCCGCGCCGCCAGGGCGCCCGGGAACAGCAGGACCGGGTTGATGCTGCTCATCTCGGCATAGACCGGGATCGGGCGGGGACGCTTGGCCGCGATCTCCATCAAGGCGGTGCCGCCCCGGCGCGATCCGGTGAAGCCGACCGCGGCGATCCGGGGATCGGCCACCAGCCCCTGCCCGATCGACTGGCCGGCATCGAACAGCAGCGAGAAGACGCCCTCCGGCAGGCCGCTCGCGGCGACCGCCTTCTGGATCGCCCGGCCGACCAATTCCGAAGTGCCGGGATGGGCCGGGTGCGCCTTGACGATCACCGGGCAGCCGGCCGCCAGCGCCGAGGCGGTGTCGCCCCCGGCCACCGAGAAGGCGAGCGGGAAGTTGCTGGCGCCGAACACTGCCACCGGTCCCACGGCGAGCATCCGCAGGCGCAGGTCCGGCCGCGGCAGCGGCTTGCGGTCCGGCAGCGCCGGATCGATCCGGATCTGGAAGGCGCTGCCCTCGCGCAAGACGCCGGCGAACAGGCGCAGCTGACCCACGGTGCGGCCACGCTCGCCCTCGATCCGCGGCCGGGGCAGGCCGGTCTCCGCCATGCAGCGGGTGACGAGGTCGTCGCCGATGTCGAGGATGTTGGCCGCGATCGCCTCCAGGAAGGCCGCCCGGGCCTCCGGCGCGGTCTCGCGGTAGGTGTCGAAGGCCGAATCCGCCAGGGCGCAGGCCCGGTCCAGATCGTCGAGGCTCGCGCCCGGGAACTCGGGTTCCAGGGTGTTGCCGGTGGCCGCCTCCACGGCCCGGAACGCGGCCTGCGTGCCTCGCCGGGCCTGAGCGCCGATCAGGTTCTCGCCACGCACGGTCATAATCGACTCCTGTTCGAAACGGGTGCGGATGCTCCGCACCGGGTCGGTGAAACGGGGCCTCTCAGCCCTCGCGTGCCGCCAGGGCCTTCGCGCGGATCGCCGCGAGGGTCATGGTCGGTGTCAGCGCCTCCGGGTCGACGAGGCAGTGGATCATCGCCGGCAGGCCGGCGGCGAGGCTGCGCTCGAAGGCGGGGGCGAACTCCTCGGTGCGCTCGACGCGCTCGCCATGGCCGCCGCAGGAGCGGGCCAGGGCGGCGAAATCCGGATTGCGCAGCTCGGTCGCGGAGACCCGCCCGGGATACTCGCGCTCCTGGTGCATCCGGATCGTGCCGTACATGCCGTTGTCGAGGACCACGATCACGATGGCGATGCCGTACTGCACGGCGGTGGCGAATTCCTGCACGGTCATCATCACGTCGCCGTCGCCCGCGAGCGCCACGACGATCCGATCCGGTAGGCTGCGCTTGGCCATCACGGCCGCCGGCAGCCCGTAGCCCATCGACCCCGATGTCGGGGCAAGTTGCGTCCCGAAGGCTCGGAACCTGTAGTAGCGATGGATCCAGGTGGCGAAGTTGCCGGCGCCGTTGCAGATCACCGCATCGCGCGGCAGCCGCTCCCGCAGCCAGGTGATCGCCTGGCCGTACTGGAACGCCCCGGGCTTGGGGTCCGGCGCCTCCGACCAGGCGCGGTAGGAGGCATGGGCCTCGGCGGCGCGCCCCACCCCCGGCGCGTCGTAGCCCGGCAGGGCGGCGCAGAACGCCCCCGGGCTCGCCTGGATCGCCAGCGCCGGCTGATAGACCCGGCCGAGTTCCTCCGGATCGGGATGGACGTGGACCAGCGGCAGGCCGGGATCGGGGATGCCGAGCAGGCCGTAGGATTGCGCCGGCATCTCGGAGAGGCGGCCGCCGACCATGAGCAGCAGATCGGAGCCCTTGATCCGGGCCAGAAGATCCGGGTTCGGCCCGATCCCGAGTTCGCCCGCAAAATTCGGGTGGTCGGCATCGAACAGGTTGGCCCGCCGGAACGAGACCGCCACCGGCACGTCGTGGCGCTCGGCCCAGGCCGCCACGGCGGCGCGGGCGGATTCCGTCC
>NZ_VRVD01000719.1:0-2164 GCF_008040015.1 Methylobacterium sp. WL18
CACCCGCCCCGGCCGCCGAGGCGGCCTGAGCCGCGCCTCCTGCCCCGACGGGCAGGCCGATTTCGCCGCCGCGCCGTGCCAGGCGTGGGCGAAGCCATGGCCGCGCGACCCGAGCGCGGCACTGTTCAAACCGTTGACACAAAAGGAAATTCGACCATGTGGACCGGTGTCATCCCCGCCGTCACGACCAAGTTCAAGCCCGACGGCAGCCTCGACCATGCCGAGATGGAGCGCTGCTTCAGCCTCCAGATGGACGCCGGATGCGACGGCATCATCGTGTGCGGCTCGCTCGGCGAGGGGCCGATGCTGACCCAGGACGAGCGCATCGACGTGCTCAAGCGGGCTCAGTCGGTCACCAAGGGCAAGCCGACCCTGCTGACCGTGTCCGAGGCGGGCACCCGCGAGGCCTGCGACCTCGCCGCCAAGGCGGCCAAGGCCGGCGCCAGCGGCCTGATGGTGGTGCCGAGCCCGATCTACCACACCGATCCGGCCGAGACGGTCGAGACCCTGCGGGCCGTGGCGGCCGCGGGCGACCTGCCGGTGATGATCTATTCCAACCGCGTCGCCTACCGGGTCGACGTCACGCCCGAGATCATGGAGGAACTGGCCGCGGATCCGCGCTTCGTGGCCATCAAGGAATCCTCCGACGACATCCGCCGCACCACCGAGATCATCAACCGGCTCGGCGACCGGTACGCCGTCCTCACCGGCGTCGACAACCTCGCGCTGGAGGCGCTCGCGGTCGGCGCCTGCGGCTGGGTCGCCGGCCTCGTCTGCGCGTTCCCGGCGGAGACGGTCGCGATCTACCGGCTGATGCAGGTTGGGCGCACCCAGGAGGCGCTGGCGATCTACCGCTGGTTCCGGCCGCTCCTCGACCTCGATGTCTCGACCTACCTGGTCCAGAACATCAAGCTCGCCGAACGCCTCGCAATCAACTCGACCGAGCATGTGCGCGGTCCGCGCAAGCCCCTGTCCGGGGCGCGGCGGGCCGAGGTCGAGGCGATCGTGCGCAAGGCGATCGAGAGCCGCCCCGCCCTGCCCGCACTCGCCTGACCGCGGACGGCGGGACCCGGGTTCGGCTCAGCGGCCGATCCCGGTTCCGCCGCCGATCGGTGCGACCGCGTTCGGCCCGGTGTTGGGGGCCGGCGTCGCGGCCTGATTCCGCTGGATCTCCATCCGGAGCGTGTTGCCCTGCGTCGTCTGCTCCTGGCGCAGGGACCGCAGCTGGTTGTTGTTTTCCATGGACTGGTTCGCAGCGTTGGGATTGTTCTGCTGTACCTGGGCCAGGACGGGGGTGGCGAGAAGCGGCGACAGGCAGAGGCCGGCGAGGAGGATGGCGCGCATGGTCAACTCGGGCGATCGATGGGGTTACCGGTTCGACGCGCGCGTCCGCCGCCAAGTTCCGCCGATCTGAGGCCGTCTGGCCGGCGCCGCCTTCGCGGGAAACCGCTCAGCAGCCGATGCAGACCCGCGGATTCCATTTCGGCAGAGGCTTCAGCGGTGGCAGCACCCTCTGCACGGGGGCCGAAATGGTCACGCTCTGCTTGGGAAGCACGACCGCGGTGGTCCGCCCGTCAGGGGCGGCGACCGCGATATCCTGAGCCGGCTCGCCCCCGGCGGGGCGGGCGATGCTGCCGGTCAGATCGCGATCGACCGCCCGGGCCGAGCCGAGGCTGAGCGAGACGGCGAGGCCGGCGGCGACGAGGCGGATGACGGTCACGGGAAACTCCGCCGGCA
This sequence comes from Methylobacterium sp. WL18, assembly GCF_008040015.1. Taxonomy (NCBI): domain Bacteria; kingdom Pseudomonadati; phylum Pseudomonadota; class Alphaproteobacteria; order Hyphomicrobiales; family Methylobacteriaceae; genus Methylobacterium; species Methylobacterium sp. WL18. The sequence goes on from NZ_VRVD01000719.1 coordinate 1,738, forward strand.
CAACGGTATGCGGGAGGCGGGGTTCGATCGCCCGTCCCGGTCTGCCGGGCGGTGTATCGCGTTCCGATCCCGGCGTCCGCCGTGACGGCGCCGCGCGTCGTGTCAGGATCGTCGCGGGCGTACCGACGAGGCCGGCAGGATCGTCGCGTGCCAGCGGTTGTCGTCCTGGGGCACCCACGGCCGCTCGACCGGGTGTTCGGGCAACCGGTACTCGACGCGGATCGGCCCCACCGGTAGCCCGCCCTGCAGCGCGAGTGTCTGCGGCGGCGGGCGTTTCGCCAACCGGACCGGGAGCGCCCCCGCCGCGAGCCGGCGCCGGTCGTGCCGATGAAGCCGGGCGTAGCGCTTGCGCATCTGGACAAGTCGTATTTGGGCGAGCCGCATCTTGGCGCGTCGCGATTGGGCGAGCCGCACCTTCGCCCGAGGC
>NZ_VRVD01000071.1:0-13367 GCF_008040015.1 Methylobacterium sp. WL18
CCGCCGGGCGATCCAGGCGGCCCACGCGGCCTACCCGGCCTGGCGCGCCAAGACCGCCAACGAGCGCGCCGTGCTGCTGCGCAAGCTCGCGGCCCTGGTCACCGAGAACCAGGACGACCTGGCGCAGATCCTCACCGCCGAGCAGGGCAAGTCGCTGACCGAATCCCGCGGCGAGGTCGCGATGTCGGCGGCCTACGTGCTGTGGTTCGCCGAGGAGGCGCGGCGCGTCTACGGCGACGTGATCCCCTCCCCCTGGGGCGACCGCAAGATCCTGGTCACCAAGGAGCCGGTGGGCGTGGTCGCGGCGATCACCCCGTGGAACTTCCCGTCCTCGATGATCGCCCGCAAGATCGCCCCGGCGCTGGCCGCCGGCTGCCCGATCGTGATCAAGCCGGCCTCGCAGACCCCGCTCTCGGGCCTCGCCTGGGGCGTGCTGTGCGAGAAGGCCGGCTTCCCGGCCGGGACCGTCAGCATCCTCACCGGCTCGGCCCGGGCCATCGGCGGTGAGATGACCGGCAACCCGCTGGTCAAGAAGATCACGTTCACCGGTTCCACCGAGGTCGGCAAGGTGCTGCTGGAGCAGGCTTCCCACACGGTGAAGAAGGTCTCGATGGAGTTGGGCGGCAACGCGCCGTTCATCGTGTTCGACGACGCCGACCTCGACCGGGCCGTGGCCGGCGCGATGCTCGCCAAGTACCGCAACTCCGGCCAGACCTGCATCTGCACCAACCGCTTCCTGGTGCAGGACGGGATCTACGACGCCTTCGCGGACAAGATGGCCGAGGCCGCCAACCGCCTGAAGGTCGGCAACGGTATCGAGGAGGGCGTCGCCCAGGGGCCGCTGATCGACATGGCCGCGGTCGAGAAGACCGAGGCCCATATCCGCGACGCCGTCGAGAAGGGCGGCCGGGTGGTCGCGGGCGGGCATCGCCACGCGTTGGGCGGTCAGTTCTTCGAGCCGACCGTGATCACCGGCGCGACCCCCGACATGGCGGTCGCCCGGGAGGAGACGTTCGGGCCGCTGGCGCCGCTGTTTCGGTTCCGCGACGAGGCGGAGGCGATCCGCATGGCCAACGACACCGAGTTCGGCCTGGCCTGCTACTTCTACACCCGCGACCTCGGCCGCACCTTCCGGGTCGCCGAGGCGCTGGAATACGGCATGGTCGGGATCAACGAGGGCATCATCACCACCGAGGTGGCGCCCTTCGGCGGCGTGAAGGAATCCGGCCTCGGCCGCGAGGGCTCCTACCAGGGCATCGAGGATTACCTGAACACCAAGTACCTTTGCGTCGGCGGCCTCGGCGCCTGAGGGCGCGGGCCTCCGCGATACGTGTTCGATCCCGGCCCCCGGGATCGAACACAACATGCTGGGCAGGGTCGACCCGGCGCCGCCGTCAGGGCGCGGTTCCATAGGAGTGCCGCTCGTCGTCGCTGATCGGCCGGATCACCCGGCATGGATTCCCGGCGGCCAGCACGCCGTCCGGCACGTCGCGGGTGACCACGCTGCCCGCGCCGATCACCGTGCGGGAGCCTATGGTCACGCCCGGCAGGATCAGGGCGCCGCCGCCGACCCAGACATCCGAGCCGATATCGATCGGCCTGCCGTATTCCTGGACCCGGCGCAGGGCTGCGTTGGTGGGGTGCAGGGGCGTGAGGATCTGAACCGCCGGCCCGAACAGGGTGAAGCTGCCGATCCGAACGCGGCAGACATCGAGCACGACGCAGTTGAAGTTGAAATACACCTGCTCGCCGAGTTCGATGTTCGACCCGTAGTCGCAGAAGAACGGGGGCTGCATCCATACCGTCTCGCCGCCGACCCCGAAGATCCGCTTGCACAGGTCCCGGCGCAGATCTTCGTCGGCATCGCGCGTGGCGTTGAGCTGTTGGCATAGGTCCCGGACCCGAGCCCGGGCGGCGACAAGTTCGGGATCGAGGGCGTCGTAGAGTTCGCCCGCCAGCATCTTCTCGCGCTCGGTCCGCATCGACATTCTCCCCGGCTCAGCCGCATCGCTTCCAACAGCGGGCACTTCCCCGCGCTCTCGGCCATGCGTACATATGTACGCATCGGACGCGAATGCCAATCGCCACCCGTCCAGGAATTCCGTGCAGGAGCCCCGTGTGCCCTCGTCCCAGCGCCGTTACGACCCGGACCGCCGCGCCCGCATCGTGCAGGCGACCCTCGACGTCATCGCCGAGCACGGCGTCGCCGGGACGACGCATCGCCGGGTCGCGGCGGCGGCCGACGTGCCGCTCGGCTCGATGACCTACCACTTCACCGGCCTGGTCGAACTGCTGACCGAGGCGTTCACCCTTCTGGCCGACACGGTCTCGGCGCGCTTCACCGAGCGGCTGGCCGAGGCCGCGGATCGCCATGAGGCCTGCGAGGCCGTGGTCGACCTCATCGTGGACGACAGCTGGGCGAGCCCGCGGACCATGCTGCTGAGCTACGAGCTTTACGCCTTCGCCGCCCGCAACCCGCCGTTGCGCCGCGTCATGCAGGATTGGATGGAGAAGAGCCGCGCGGCCCTCCGGCAGCATTTCCCGGCCGACGCGGCCAAGGCGCTGGATGCCCTGATCGAGGGCTTGTCGATCCACCGCTCGGTGGATCCGGAGCCGATGGATCGCGCCCGTGTCCGCGCTCTTGTCGAGCGCGTCGCCTCCTGAGGACGATGCTCCGGGCCCGGCGCCGTCTCGTCACGCCCGGGTACTTGTCGCGGCTTCAAGGCGTCGCGCATCCCCGGCGGCCCTCCGCGCGAAGCCGGGTCCGACGCCGGAATGCCGAGGTTCAGGCCGGATGCGTGTTGTGGATCTGGTCGAAATCCAGGGACGCCGTGTCGATCACGATTTGGGTCCGGCTGATCACTTCGAGCTTGCGCAGGATTTCCGAGACATGGGCCTTCACGGTTGAATCGCCGACGTGAAGCTCGTGGGCGATCTGCTTGTTCAGCTTGCCCTGCCGGATCATCATCAGCACCCGCAATTGCTGCGGGGTGAGCCGGGCAATGCGCTCGGCCAGGGGGGGCTTCTTGGCATGCGGCGAGGGCCCGTTCGCCTCGGTGAAGCCGGGGGGCAGGAACAGCGCGCCGCTCATCACCTCGGTGATCGCCCGGGTCAGGGTGGTCTTGTCCATCGCCTTGGGCACGAAGCCGGCGGCCCCGTGCTGCAGGGCCTCGCGGACGATGCGCGGGTCCTCGTGGCCCGACACGATCAGGATCGGGATGCGCGGGAAGCGGGCTCGGACCGTGATCAGGCCGTCGAAGCCGGTGACCCCCCGCATGGATAGGTCGAGGAGCGTCAGGTCGATGCCGCGGTTCTCGGCCAGCACCGCGCACGCGGCCTCGATCCCGTCGGCCTCGTGCAGGACGGCGTCCGGATGGGCGAGGCGGATCGTGGCCGCCAGGGCGTCGCGGAACAGCGGGTGGTCGTCGACGATCAGGAGTTGCACGGTCGATGCCGTTCCTCGTGCGAGATCCGCAGGCGGGACCCATCGGACATCGCGAACCTGATCGATGCGCCCTCCCGGCGCAAGCGGCTGTCGAGGAGGCCGCCCCGGCCGATCCGGCCTGACCGCAGTGCGGATTCACCGGCACGGTTTGGTCGGGCCGGGCGGGACGGCCCGATCGATCGCGGCGCGGGTCCGCACGCAACCGGGCCAGAATCATCGGGGCCCGACGGCCGAGCGTAGCCCGCCGGACCGCCCCCGATCCGGTCCGCCAAGCTGAGCAGGGCGCCGGCTCCCCGGCGCACCGCCAACCTTCATGTGCGCAATCTCACGCCCGCGGAACCCGAGTCGCTTGACCTCAATCATGATCATCGTCAGTTATACGATACATGATGACTGTCATGTAAAAAAGTTGAGGATCGAGCCCATGTCCAGCAAGCCTGCCATACTGATCACCGGTGCCTCGTCGGGCATCGGCGCGGTCTACGCCGACCGCTTCGCCCACCGCGGCCACGATCTCGTCCTGGTCGCGCGGGACGGCGCCCGCCTGGGGACGCTCGCCGAGCGCCTGCGCCGGGAAACCGGCGTCGCGATCGATATCCTCTTGGCCGACCTGACCCGACCGGCCGACCTCGCCGCCGTCGAGACCCGCTTGCGCACGGATACCCGGATCGGCGTGCTGGTGAACAATGCCGGCGCGGCGCTCACCGGCAGCTTCGTCGGCCAGGATCCCGAGCAAGTGGGCGCACTGATCGCCCTCAATACCACCGCCCCGGCGCGCCTCGCGGCCGCGGTCGCCCCCCGCTTCGCCGAGGCCGGGGAAGGCGCCATCATCAATATCGGTTCGGTGGTCGGCTTCGTCCCGGAATTCGGGATGGCGGTCTACGGCGCCACGAAAGCCTTCGTGCAGTATCTCAGTGCAGCGCTTCACGCCGAACTCGGGCCGAAGGGCGTCTACGTCCAGGCGGTCCTGCCGGCGGCGACCCGCACCGAGATCTGGGATCGTGCCGGGATCGACGTGAACAGCCTGCCGGCCGTGATGGAGACGAGCGCCCTGGTCGACGCCGCCCTGGTCGGCTTCGACCGGCGTGAGCCGGTGACGATCCCGCCCCTGCCCGATGCCGAACAGTGGGATGCCTACGATCGGGCGCGGAGCGCGATGATCCCGAATCTCGGCCAGACCCAGCCCGCGGAGCGCTATCGCGCCGCGAACTGACATCCGGAGTGAATCGCCAGGGCGTTCCAGGGAACGCCCTGGCGCGGCGCATGCGTGCCGGTCCGTCGGTGCTATGACCATCCGGTGCCGACGGGAGAACGGGCGTGACGCAGAGGACCGAGCCGTATTGTCCGTCGCAGACCTGGGAAACGCTGAGGCCCGAGGCCGCCGGGTTCGATGCCGCCGCCCTGGCCGAGGCGGTCGCCTACGCGGAGGCGAACGAGAGCCCCTGGCCGCGCAGCCTCTACTACCCGGATGGATGCTATGTCGGCTTGGTCGAGTGGAACGAGCGCGGGCCTTGGAGCGACATCGTCGGGCGGGTGCGGCCGCGGGGCGGCCCGGCCGGCGTGATCCTGAAGGGCGGCCGGCGCGTAGCCGCCTGGGGCGATACGCGGCGCCCGGACATGACCTTCTCCATCGCGAAGAGTTACCTGGCCGTCCTGGCCGGGCTCGCGCACGATGACGGGCTGATCCCGGATGTGGATGCGCCCGTCCGGGACAGCGTGCCGGACCCCCTCCTCGACGGTCCGCAGAACGGCGCGATCACCTGGCGCCACCTGCTGCAGCAATCGAGCGAGTGGCAGGGCACGCTGTTCGGCAAGTCCGACCAGGTCGATCATTTCCGCCAGATCGGTCCCGGGGCGGACAACAGCCGCAAGGGCGAACGCCGCGCGCTCAAGGCCCCGGGCAGCCATTACGAATACAACGACGTGCGGGTGAACCTGCTGGCGTATTGCCTGATGCATCGCTTCGGCCGCGCGTTGCCGGAGGTGCTGCGCACGCGGATCTTCGAGCCGATCGGTGCGTCCCACGACTGGGCGTGGCACGGCTACGACAACGCCTGGGTCGAGGTCGACGGCGCCCGGATGCAGTCGGTGCCGGGCGGCGGCCATTGGGGCGGCGGCCTGTTCATCGGCGCGGACGACCACGCGCGCTTCGGGCTCCTCATCGCTCACGGCGGCGTCTGGGCGGGACGCCGGCTCCTGTCGGAGCGCTGGATCCGCGCGATGCTGACCCCGTCGCCGACGCTCGCGAATTACGGCTACCTGTGGTGGCTGAATCGCGGCCCGTCCGCCAAGCCCGAACTGCCGGATTCCGCGTTCAGCGCGCTCGGGGCCGGCAACAACGTGATCTGGGTCGATCCCGACCACGACCTCGTCGCCGTGCTGCGCTGGATCGACAAGGCGGCCCTGGACGGCTTTCTATCGCGGCTCGTCGGGGCGGTACGGAGCTAACGTGTCGCCGGCTGGCCTTGCCGATCGGTAGTGCCCTCGGCCCGGACGAAATCGAGGAAGGCCCGGAGCACCGGCCGCATCAGCCGGCGGCTCGGATAGTAGAGGAAGAAGCCCGGAAAGCGCGGGCACCAATCCTCCAGCACGCGGACCAGCCGGCCGGAGGCGAGGTCCTCCGTCACCTGCGCCTCGAACACGTAGGCGAGGCCGGCGCCCATCCGCGCCGCCTCCGCGATCAGCCGCATGTCGTCCAGGATCAGGCTTCCGGAGACCGAGACGACAACGGCCGCGCCGTCCTTCTCGAGGTCCCAGCGGAACAGGGCGCCGCCGGCGAAGCGGCGGTTGATGCAGGTGTGGTCGTGGAGGTCCTGCGGCGTGCGCGGAAGCGGCCGGTCCGCGAAGTAGGACGGCGCCGCCACGATCGCCGCGCACTGAGCGGGGCCGAGCGCGACTGCGATCATGTCCTGCTCCAGGCTCTCCGCGAACCGGACGCCGGCATCGAAGCCCTCCGCCACGATGTCGCGCAGGTCGTCCTGCGCGCAGACCTCGATCGCCACGCCGGGATGCGCGCGCGTGAACGCCACGGCGAGCGGGAGCAGCAGCATCTCGGCGGCCGAGTGCGGCACCGAGAAGCGCAGCGTTCCCGAGAGCCGCTGCTGCGAGGCGGTGGCGGCCTCGACCGCCTCGGTGATCGCCGCCAGCGCCGGTCCGAGTCCGTCGAGCAGGCGTCGTCCGGCTTCCGTCGGGGCGACGCTGCGGGTGGTCCGGGCCAAAATCTGGATCCCGAGGCTGGCCTCGAGCCCGTTGATCGCGTGGCTCACCGCCGAGACGGAGAGCCCGAGGTCGCGGGCCGCCCCGCGGAAGCTGCGGCGCGCCGCGACGGCGGCGAAGATCGCGAGGGCTGGGAGATCGGTGCGTTTCACTGTTGAGCCGGATAGGACAGGCTGCGCTGCAGAACACGAATTATCCTAGGCTTGGCCACCGATGCACAGTCGGGACGGCTTCGGCCAAGCGACTCACGAGAGAACCCACAGGGAATCCCATGCAACAGCGTCGACTCGGTTCAGAACTCGTCGTCTCCGCCCTCGGCCTCGGCTGCATGGGCATGAGCTTCGGCTATGGCGGCCAGCCGGAGGCTGAGGCCGTCGTCACGCTGCGCCGGGCGGTCGATCTCGGCGTCACCTTCTTCGATACCGCCGAGATGTACGGGCCGTTCGAGAACGAGAAGCTGGTCGGCAAGGCCCTGGCGCCGGTGCGCGACCAGGTGGTCATCGCCACCAAGTTCGGCTTCAAGATTGCCGAGACTGGAGAGGGCCGGGACCGGATCGTCGGCGTCGACAGCCGCCCCGAGCATGTCCGCGCGGTCTGCGACGCGTCGCTGCAGCGCCTCGGCGTCGAGGTGATCGACCTGTTCTACCAGCACCGGGTCGATCCCGCCGTTCCGATCGAGGACACGGTCGGCGCGATGGCGGACCTCGTGCGCGCCGGTAAGGTGCGCGCGCTGGGCCTGTCCGAGGCCGGCGCAGCCACGATCCGGCGCGCCCACGCGGTCCATCCGATCGCCGCAGTGCAGAGCGAGTATTCCCTGTGGAGCCGTGAGCCGGAGGCCGCGGTGCTGCCGACCTGCGCCGAGCTGGGCATCGGCTTCGTGCCCTACAGCCCCCTCGGCCGCGGCCTGCTCACCGGGGCGATCCGGGACATGGGCAGCCTCGGAGCCGACGATTTCCGCCGCACCCTGCCGCGCTTCGAGGCGGAGAACCTGGCGGCCAACGAGAAGCTGATCGACGCGCTGGCCGCCATGGCGGCCGCCAAGGGCGTCACGCCGGCCCAGCTCGCCCTGGCCTGGGTGCTCCACCGGGGCGACGGCATCGTGCCGATTCCGGGCGCCCGCAAGATCCGCCATCTCGAAGAGAACGCCGCCGCCGCGGCGATCGTGCTCAGTGCCGACGACCTCGCCGCCATCGACGCGGCGATGCCCCCGGAGGCGGTCAACGGCAATCGCTACACCGAGGCCGCGCTGGCTTTGGTCGAGGGCTGAGTGCGGGCCGGAAGAGCGATGACGCACCGCTGCCCCGAGCCCGACAACGAGGGGCACGGCTCGAAGCGAGACTGACGACGGTAATCCCATCCTCGACCTCATCCTGAGGAGCCCGCGTCAGCGGGCCTCGAAGGAGCCCTCCAGAAGGCGCTTGGCTGGCTGGAGGGCTCTTTCGAGGCCGGGCGATCTGCGCTCGCCCGGCACCTCAGGACGAGGAGGAGATTTGGATTCTCGTTGTTCGTCAACGTCCTGTGACCGAGATCACGCGTTCGAATACCTATTCAAGCCGCCGCGATGGTTTCGGCGATGGCCCGCGCCCGCGGGACGAGGCTCGCCACCTCCAGATATTCCTCGGGCGAATGCGCCTTGCCGCCGACTGGCCCGACCGCACACAGCGTGGGGCAGCCGACGCTCGCGGTGAAGCCGGAATCGGCGCAGCCGCCGGCGAACTCGCCCTCGATCCGGACGCCGTGCTGCGCGCTGACCTGCGCGTAGGTCTCGAACAGCGCACGCGAAGCCTCGTCCTGCACCAGGGGCAGGAACTCGCCCTTGATGGTCAGCTGCGCGCGGGTATCCGGCACGGTCGCACCCGCCACGATCGCGGCGATCCGGCCCATGGCCGCGTCGCGGTCCGCCGGGGTGACGTAGCGCAGGTCGATCTCGCAGGTCGCCCGGGGCGCCACGGTGTTCACCGACTGGCCGCCCGAGACCAGCCCGACATTCACCGTGATGCCGCGGTCGAGATCGGTGATCGCGTGGAGCGCGGTGATCTTGTGGGCGAGTTCGCCGATGGCGCTGCGCCCGTCGGCGTAGTTGCCGCCGGAATGGGCAGCCCGGCCGTGGACCTCAAGGTGCATGAACACGCCGCCCTTGCGGCCGGTGACGACGTTCCCGGTCGGTCGGCCGGGCTCCGCGTTCAGCACCGCGCGGGCGCCGCGGGCGGTTTCCTCGATGATCGGCCGGCAGGCCGGCGAGCCGATCTCCTCGTCGCTGGTGAACAGGCCGACCAGCGGCACCGGTGCGCCGCCGGCCCGGTGGAAGGCGGCCAGCACGAAGGCGTTCATCACCAGCCCGGCCTTCATGTCGGCGACGCCCGGCCCGTAGGCGCGGCCCTCCGCGATCCGGAACGGCCGGTGGGCGACCTCGCCCTTTGGGAAGACGGTGTCGCGGTGGCCCATCAGCACGATCGGCCGGTTGGCGCCCCCGGACCCGGCGACCTGCGCCCTCAGCGCGTCGCCGTAATCCTCCATTGGGATGGTGGTGACCGAGACGCCGTGCTCGGCCAGGAAGAACGCGATGCGGGCGCCCACCGCGTCGACCCCGGCCTTGTCGTAGGAGCCGGAATCGATGTTCACCAGCTCTTCGAGCAGGGCCAGCATGGCGCCCTCCTGCCCTTCGAGCCAGCGGATCGCGGCGGCGTCTCTCTCGGTCATCGGAGTCCTCGCTCGGCGGTGCGGCTATTCCACGGTGACTGACTTGGCGAGGTTCCGGGGCTGGTCGACGTCTTTCCCCATGAACACCGCGGTGTGGTAGGCCACCAGCTGGATCGGCACCGCGTACACGATCGGTGCCACCGTGGCGTCGAGGTCCGGCATGGTCACGGTGGCCATCGTGTCGAGCCCGTGCTCGGCCGCGCCCTTGGCGTCGCCGATCAGCACGATGCGGCCGCCCCGGGCGGCGACCTCCTGCATGTTCGACACCGTCTTCTCGAACACCGCGTCGTGGGGCGCGATCACGATCACCGGCACGCTCTCGTCGATCAGCGCGATCGGCCCGTGCTTCAGCTCGCCCGCCGCATAGCCCTCGGCGTGGATGTAGCTGATCTCCTTCAGCTTCAGCGCGCCCTCCAGCGCCATCGGGTAGCTGGTGCCGCGGCCGAGATAGAGCACGTCCCGCGCCTTCGCGACGTCCCGGGCCAGAAGCTCGATCTCCGATTCGCGGGTCAGCGCCTCGGCCATCAGGCCCGGGGCCTTGATCAGAGCGTCCACCAGCCGGCGCTCCCCGGCCTCGTCCAGCGTGCCCCGCGCCCGGCCGGCCGCGATGGCCAGGCACAGCAGCACGGTGAGCTGGCACGAGAACGCCTTGGTCGAGGCGACGCCGATCTCGGGGCCGGCGAGCGTCGGCATGACCACGGAGGATTCCCGCGCGATGGTCGAGGTCGGCACGTTGACGACGCAGAGCGTGTGCTGGCCCTGGCTCTTGGCGTAGCGCAGCGAGGCCAGGGTGTCGGCAGTCTCGCCCGATTGCGAGATGACGAGCGTCAGCCCGTCCTTCTCGAGCGGCGCCTCGCGGTAGCGGGCCTCGGAGGCGACGTCGATCTCCACGGGTAAGCGCGCCACCTGCTCGAACCAGTAGCGCGCCACGAGACCGGCATAGAACGCCGTGCCGCAGGCGGTGATGTAGACGCGGCTGAGCTTGGCGAAGTCGAAGGGCAGCGCCTCGGGCAGCATCACCCGGCCGTTGGCCATGTCGACGTAGTGGGCGAGCGTGCGGCCCACCACCTCGGGCTGCTCGTGGATCTCCTTCGCCATGAAGTGGCGGTACTCGCCCTTGTCGATCCGGTAGGCCTGCGTGGCGATCTTCTGGCGCGGGCGCTCGACGCGGGCGCCGGACTGGTCGCGGATCTCGGCGCTGTCCCGAGTCAGGATCGCCCAGTCGCCCTCGTCGAGATAGGTGATGGCGTCGGTGAACGGGGCGAGCGCCAGGGCGTCGGAGCCGAGATAGGTCTCGCCCTGGCCGAAGCCGACCGCGAGCGGCGCGCCGTGCCGGGCGCCGATCAGCAGGTTCTCTTCGCCGGAGAAGATGAAGGCCAGCGCGAAGGCGCCGCGCAGCCGCGGCAAGGCGGCGGCGACCGCATCGACCGGGCTCATCTGCCGGTCCATGTTGCGACTGACCAGCTGGGCCACGACCTCGGTGTCGGTCTGGCTCTCGAACACGACGCCGTCGGCCTCCAGCTCGGCCTTCAGCTCGCGGAAGTTCTCGATGATGCCGTTATGGACGACGGCGAGACGCTTGGTGGCGTGCGGGTGGGCGTTGGTCTCGTTGGGCCGGCCGTGCGTCGCCCAGCGGGTGTGGCCGATGCCGATCGTGCCGGTGAGCGGCTCCTGCGCGAGCCGGGCCTCCAGGTTGACCAGCTTGCCCGAGGCGCGGCGCCGCTCCAGGCGCCCGTGCTCCAGGGTGGCGATGCCGGCGGAATCGTAGCCGCGGTATTCGAGCCGCCGCAGGGCCTCGATCACCTGCCCCGCCACCGCGTCGCGCCCGACGATGCCGACGATGCCGCACATGGACGTGTCTCTCGCTGTAACGCCCGGCCGTTGAGCGCGGGCACGCCGCGCAAGGTCCAGGCCGCCCCGCGCAACGCGGTGCCGAGCGCGCCTTGTACCGGATCGCGATGGCGCAGGGCCAGCCCCGATGACATTGGGCCGGCTCGGTGGCTCAGGCTTCCTCGAAGGTGACGCGGAGCCGTCCGCCCAGCGCGACGGCCGCCTCCTCCATCTGGTCGAGCTTCGTGCCATGGTCGGGATCGAGGATGCGCCGTACCTCGCTCTCCCCGCGGCCGATGCGATCGGCGAACGCCATCTTGCTGAGGCCGGAGCGCTTCCAGGCCGCGTAGACGGCGGCCTTGGCCGCCAGCCGGGCTGGAAGGGGAACCGCGTGGCTTGCTGCTCCCGATGGCGCCGCGCCGGGAGGCTCCAGGTCCATGCCGTCTTTGATCCGGCCGCGAACCGCCGCCGTCAGCGCGTGGCCCATCTCCGCCAGGGCCTCCGCTTCGGTGGTGCCGGATGCGATCGCCTCCGGTAGCGAATCCGTATAGGCGTGAATTTCGCCGCCCTCCCGGCGAAGCTCGACAGGATAGACCCAATCGCTCGGCATCCTGTGTGCTCCTCATCCTGGATCGTGACGCAGGCGTTGCCTGCGAGGTCTTCGATGGTCGTCCATCGCTCATTCGAACGCCGGTGCGCGGCTAGGGACGACGCTTTAGAGATCCGACACAGCGACCTTGAGCTGTCGACAGATTCTGTCGACGTGGAAGGGACTGAGATCCCCGCTCTGGATCGTCGTCACCGCCTCTCCCAATCGAACGCGGAAATGGCTGCCTTTGCCACGCTGCCGGTCCACGGCTAGGGCCAAGCCGCGTCTGCGCGCGTATCGCCGAAGGGCGCGAATGAGAGCGTCCCGCGTCATCCGCGAATCCCCTGATGCGTGTCGGCCATCCCACGCTATCAGGCGCCTTCCGGTCCAGATCGTACAGAAATGTACGACGGCCTTCGCGCTAACGCCAGCCTGCGTTCGTTATACCTTGCCGCGCCGGGCCTTCTCGGCCAGCAATGCAGCGCGTTTCTCCGCCGCCCAGCCGGGCTTCACAGTCTGTCGGCCGCGGGCGACCGCCATGGCGTCCGCCGGCACGTCGTCGGTGATCACCGAGCCGGAGGCCACGTAGGCGCCCTCCCCGATGGTGACCGGGGCGACGAGCGCCGAATTCGAGCCGATGAAGGCGCCGGCGCCGATCGTGGTCCGGTGCTTGAGAACGCCGTCGTAATTGCAGGTGATCGTGCCGGCGCCGATATTGGCCTTCGCGCCGATCTCCGCGTCGCCGAGATAGGTGAGGTGCGCGGCCTTGGCGCCCGCGCCCATCCGGGCGTTCTTGAGTTCGACGAAGTTGCCGAGTTCCGCGCCGGTCTCGAGGACGGCATGGCCGCGCAGCCGCACGAACGGCCCGATGCGAACGCCACCTTCGAGGACGGTGTCGGTGAGGTGCGCGAAGGCCCGCACCGTGCAGCCGTCCCCGACCCGGACGCCCGGCCCGAACACCACGTGCGGCTCCACCACCACGTCGCGTCCGAGGATCGTGTCGTGGCTCAGGAACACCGTCTCGGGGGCGACGAGCGTAGCGCCGCCCAGCATGGCGCTGCGGCGCAGCCGGACCTGGATCGCGGCCTCGGCCACGGCAAGCTGGATGCGGTCGTTGACGCCCTGCGCCTCCGCCTCGTCCACGGGGACGACCGACACCGAGAGTCCCTCGGCAGCCGCGAGCGCCACCGCGTCGGGCAGATAGTATTCGCCGGCGGCGTTGTCGTTGCCGATGCGCGTGAGCAGCGCCAGCGCGTGCCGTCCTGCCAAGGCCATGAGACCGGCATTGCACAGGGTCACGGCCCGCTCGGCCGGGCTCGCATCCTTTTCCTCGCGGATCGCGAGGACTCGGCTGCCTTCGGTGAGCACCCGGCCGTAGCCGGTCGGAGTCGGGCTCTCGAACGCGAGCACGGCGACCGCTGCACCCTCCGCCAGGGGCGCGCGAAGGCGCAGAAAGGTTTCGGCGCTGATCAGCGGGGTGTCGCCGAAGGCGATGACCACGTCGTCATCGGGCGCTTCGAGCACGGCCCGGGCGGCCAGCACCGCGTGGGCGGTGCCCAGGCGCTCGGCCTGCGGGAAGACCTGCGC
>NZ_VRVD01000720.1:0-2162 GCF_008040015.1 Methylobacterium sp. WL18
CCTCCTGGCCGCCTGCGCGCTCGGCCTGCTGGCCGCCGCCTGCAAGGGCGAGCCGGCCACCACCGGGGGGATCGACCTGTCGGATTACCGGGCGCGCCATCCGATCGTCCTGGCCGACGGCACCCGCAGCCTCGACGTGTTCGCCACCGGGCCCGGCCATCTCGACCCGCGCCAGGCCGGCGACATCGACGCGTTCATGCTGGAATACCGCCGCTACGGCCGTGGCGGGATCCTGATGGAGGTGCCCCAGGGCCTGCCGCCGGCCCAGGCCGATTCCGTCGCGCGCACGGCCTCGACCCTGCTCCGGCGCGGCACCGAGGACGGCGTCGGCGCCCGCGAGATCTTCCAGTCGCCCTATCCGGTCGCGGCGCCGGGCCTGGCCGCCCCGATCCGGCTGAGCTTCCAGCGCATGCAGGCCAAGGTCGCCGACCAGTGCGGATTGTGGCCCCAGGATCTCGGCACCTCGAACTTCGCGTCCGATTACGGCAACCGCCCGAGCTGGAACCTCGGCTGCGCCACCCAGGCCACCCTCGCCGCCCAGGTGGCCGATCCCGTCGACCTGGTGCGCGGCCGGCCGGAGGGCCGGATCGACACGGTCAAGCGCGTCCGGGACATCGGCCAGTTGCGGGAAGGCAAGGATCCGTCAACCACATGGCGGCAAGATGGGACGAACGCCGTCAAGTCCCAAGTCACCAACTAGGACGCACGGTGCGCGCCCCCTGGTCCCCGACGCCGCGACTCGACCACGAACCCGAAAGTGCCGTCATGGCGGACCCGTCCGAGACATCCGAGCGTACGATCGCCCCGGTGCCCCGGATCACGATCCAGGCCTTCTGCGAGACCGGCGAGACCGCCGCGATGATCGAGGGCGCGGCCCTCGACCGGCGCATGCAGAAGGCCCAGGTCAAGGTCCGGATGGGCGGCGGTGCCGCCGCGATCGAAGCCTACCGGCACGCGCCGACCCCCAACGTCGTCGTCATCGAGACGCAGGGCGTGCGCTCGAAGCCGGTCGAGTGCCTGGATGCCCTGGCCGAGGTCTGCGACGAGGGCACCCGCGTGCTGGTGATCGGCCACGTCAACGACGTGACCCTGTACCGGCAACTGATCCAGCGCGGCGTCTCCGACTACCTGATGGCGCCGGTGGACCCGCTGACCCTGATCGCGGCGATCTCCGACCTGTTCACGGCGCCGGGCGTCAAGCCGGTGGGCCGCACGGTGGCGGTCTACGGCGTCAAGGGCGGCATCGGCGCCTCCACGGTGGCGCACAACTTCGCCTGGTCGGTGGCCCGCAACCAGGGCGTCCAGACGGTGATCGCCGACCTCGACATCGCCTTCGGCACCGCCTCGCTCAACTTCAACCAGGACCCGCCGCAGGGCATCGCCGAGGCGGTGTTCGCCCCCGAGCGCCTGGATTCGGCCCTGGTCGAGCGGCTGCTGTCGAAGTGCAGCGACAACCTGAGCCTGCTCTCGGCGCCGGCGAGCCTCGACCGGACCATCGACCTGTCCGAGCCGGCCTTCGATTCCCTGATCGAGTACCTGCGCGCCAGCGTGCCCTGCGTGGTCCTCGACATCCCGCACCAGTGGAACGCGTGGTCGAAGCGCGTGCTCACCGCGGCCGACGAGATCCTGATCGTGGCCGGGCCCGACCTCGCCTGCCTGCGCAACGCCAAGAACCTGCTCGGGGCGCTCAAGCACGGCCGCCCGAACGACCAGCCGCCCCGGATCCTGCTCAACGGCGTCGGCATGGCCAAGCGGCCGGAGATCGGCGCGGCCGAGTTCGCCAAGGCCCTGGACGCGCCGATCGCGGCCACGATCCCGTTCGAGCCGACCCTGTTCGGCACCGCCGCCAACAACGGCCAGATGATCGCCGAGATCCAGGCCGGCTCGAAGGTGGCGGAGCTGTTCAACGACCTGGCGGCGGTCACCCTCGGGCGACCCGAGACCCGGCGCAGCAAGACGAGCCTGCTGGAGCCGCTGCTGGCCAAGCTCGCCGGCCGCAAGGCCTCGTGATGGGCGCGCCCGTCGCCGGGACGATGCCACACGCGGGCGCCTTGGATCTGACCCATGTTCGGTAGGCGACAAACCGGGGCCGCCCCGACGGCACCCGCACCGGTCCCGCAGGCGCGGGCCGCCGTTCCGACGGCGCCGGTGCTGCGCGATTC
>NZ_VRVD01000721.1:0-2161 GCF_008040015.1 Methylobacterium sp. WL18
CCGCGGCCGCGGCGGCCAGCAGGAAGGCGGCGTTCGACGCCGCGTTGACCGGCTCGGCCCAGACCTCCGGCCCGGTCCGCTCGCAGTAAGCCATGACCGGCTCGAACCACCCCATCGTCATCCTGGCGTCTATATCGCCCCGATCTTGCGCCGCCATGGCCTTGTCAGCGCGGCGCGAAGCGCGGATGACGCTTCGGCCGCTCCGGGAACCACTTCGGCGGCGAGCGCTCCAGACGGCGACCGGAAGCGAGGCGATGCGGATCACGACCTGGAACGTCAACTCGATCAAGCAGAGGCTGCCGCACCTGCTCGGCTTCCTCGACGAGGCGAAGCCCGACGTGGTCTGCCTGCAGGAGCTGAAATGCCAGGACGAGGCGTTCCCGCGCGCCGAGGTCGAGGGGGCCGGCTACGCGGTCGAGACGCTCGGGCAGAAGGCCTATAACGGCGTGGCCCTGCTGGTGCGCGCGCCGCTGGAGATGAGCGAGATCCGGCGCGGTCTGCCGGGCGACGAGACCGACGAGCAATCGCGCTACATCGAGGCGCTGATCTCCGGCGCCGAGTCCAAGCCGGTGCGGGTGGCCTCGATCTACCTGCCGAACGGCAACCCGGTCGACAGCCCGAAATACCCCTACAAGCTCGGCTTCATGGAACGCCTGCGGATCCACGCGCGCATCCTCATGGAGGACGAGACCGCCGTGGTGCTCGCGGGCGACTACAACGTCATCCCGGAACCCGCCGACGCGGCCGACCCGGAGGCGTGGCGCTCCGACGCGCTGTTCCTGCCCGCCACGCGGGCGGCGTTCCGCGCCCTCCTGGCCGAGGGCTACACCGACGGCCTGCGCGCCTGCGATCCCCGCGACGGGCTCTACACCTTCTGGGACTACCAGGCGGGCTGCTGGCAGCGGAACGCGGGCATCCGCATCGACCACCTCCTGCTGTCGCCGCAGGCCGCCGACCGTCTGGTCTCGGCCGCCGTGCAGAAGCACCTGCGCGGCCTGGACAAGCCGTCCGATCACGTGCCGGTGACGGTGGAGCTGACGGCTGGGTAGCGCGGATGCGGGTCGTCTCGCCGCGGCCTACGATGTCCAGGCATCGGCTCGTGCAGGGCGCAAACGCATGTTTGTTCGCCGGACAGGGAGCCGACCAACGTCGTCGCACACCGTCGTCCCGAGGCCGCCAAGCGGAGCCCGGGATCCGGAAGCACCGACGTTCCAGCGCCTTACACCGACAACGGTTATGGATTCCGGGTTCGCCCGCGGCGACCCGGAATGACGGTGCGGGGTGCCGGATCGGGAGGGGCAAAAGCTCGGGCGATGAGCTGACCGGGGTGCGAAACCCGTCCGCCTGAATCGCAGACAGGCATGTCCTGCACCCGCCGACCGGGAATTCAGCTTAGCGGCGACACCCCCTGCGGCAGCGCGATCACCGAGGTCGCTTCCGCGATCTGGTCGGGGCCGCCCTTCGGCGGCCAGACGCCGTCGCCATAGGCTTGAGCGCGCAACGCGGCCCGCTCCTGAAGGCTGGCGAAGGCCCAGATATGCGTGATCCGCGGCGCCCCATCGAGGGCGTACAGGTTCACAACAAGATGTTCGGTGTAGGTTCGGGCCGGTTCGATGGCCGCCTCCCAGGCCGACAGCGTCGGCGCCAGGCCGCCGGGTTTGAGGCGGTAGGTCCGGATCTCGTACAGCCCGCCGCGCTCCCCGGTCCGGATCGGCGCCAGGAACGGGAACGGCGCGTAGCTGTCCATCTCCAGCGCGGTCACCACGCCGCCCGCATTGAACGGGTTGGCGCTGAGCAGGGCGCGTCGGCGCTCGGCCGTCATGTCCTCCGGCGCGGTGAACCCCCGCAGCACGATGAGCCGGCCCAGCATGCCGACTTCCGTCCGCCAGCAGCCCATGAGTTGTCCCTTGGCTTCGCTGTCGTCCACCCAGGCATGGACGCCCTCGGATGCGTGTCCGAGCGCGAGCAGGGGGCAGGAGAGCGTGGCGAGTTCGTACAGCATGGGAGCCTCAGTCTGTTCGAGGCTTCAAAGCCTGGAGCGGCCATTCGGTTTCCGACGCAGGAAGCGGTTGACTGCGCCCCGTGGTTCCGGTGGAGGACAGACGGATCCCGAACCGTCACCGGTGGATTCCCCGACATGCCGGCCCGCCCCCTCGTCCAG
>NZ_VRVD01000722.1:0-2160 GCF_008040015.1 Methylobacterium sp. WL18
CTCCAGCGCCGCCGCGACCCGCTCGGCCAGGCTCGATTCGGCACCGGCCCGGTCGCGGCGCGTGCGGTCGAGCCGGTCCTGCAGCTCGACGAGCCGGGCCTCGTAGGCGTCCCGCATCGCCCCCTGACGGGCCACGAAGCCGGCCAGCACGTCGTCGTGGAACACGATCAGGTAGGAGGCGCCGAGCGCCCACACGAGGGCGAGGGCGAGCCCGGCGGCGAGGATCTTCGGAAGCGGCGGGCGATGCATCGGGACGGCCCCGTGGGAGCCGTCATTCAGACCCGCTTAGGGTTAAGGATCCGTCGCGCCGCGCGCCCCAACCCGGTCAGGGCAGGGCCCGGGCGGCGTCCAGCACCGCCTCGGCATGGCCGGGTACCTTCACCTTCGGCCAGATCCGGGCGATGCGCCCCTCCCGGTCGACCAGCACGGTGGTGCGCTCCACGCCCATGTACTTGCGGCCATACATGCTCTTCTCGACCCAGACCCCGTAGGCCTCCAGCACGCCCTTGTCCTCGTCGGAGGCGAGCGGGAAGGCGAGGCCGTACTTGCCGCAGAACTTGTCGTGGCTCTTCACCGGGTCCGGGGACAGGCCGATCACCTGCGCGTCGGTCTCGCCGAAGGCCGGCAGCAGGCCGTTGAAGTCCTGCGCCTCCAGGGTGCAGCCGCTCGTGTCGTCCTTCGGGTAGAAGTAGAGCACGATCTTGTGACCCCTGAGCGCCGACAGGGCGATCCGCCCTCCGCCCGAGGCGGGGAGGTCGAAATCGGGGGCCGGATCGCCTTCTGACAGTGGCATCGTGCCTTCCTTTCGGCCGATTGATGGTGTGCAGTCCCGCCATGCGCGGCAGCACCATCAGGTTGCGTCGCGCCGCCCGAGCAGAACTCGGAGACGCGCCCGCTGTAAAGCGCGGCCGCGCTTCGATCCACCGGCCGCGGAGTTCCGCGCGCGAAGCCCCGGAACAAGGGTCCCGATGGCGGACGAGACGACCTTGGCAGGCAAGCCTCGGGGGACGGCGCGACGCTGGGGCGGGTTCTGCCTCGTCGGCGCGCTGACCCTGGTGCTGCTCGTCGGCGGCGGGATCGGGCTGGCGGCCCTGCGCCTGTCCAACGGCCCGCTGCAGATCGACGCCCTGTCGCGCCGGGTCGCAGCCGCGGTGGCCGAGCGGATCGGGCCGGGCTGGAGCATCGCCATCCGCGGCAGCAGCCTCGAGCTGGACCGCGAGAACGCCCTGAGCCTGCGCTTCTCCGGCCTCGACATCCGCAACCCGCAGGGCGACCTGGTGGTGCGGGCGCCGCTCGCCGTGGTCAGCCTCGACCCATGGGGCCTCCTGCACCTCAACCTGCAGCCGCGCTCGATCGAGTTCCGCGAGACCCAGACCACCGCCCTCGTGCACCGGGACGGCTCGATCGCGTTCGCGGCCTCCGAGGCCAACCACCCGGTCGACATCGAGCCGCACACGCTGCCGAGCGTGGACGACGCGCGCGGCAAGGTCTCGCCGATCTCGGCGACGCTCGCCTCGATCTTCGGGGTGGTGCTGGATTCCAGCGGCATCGTCGGCGCCCTCGACCGCGCCCGCCTGACCGATGCGCGCCTCCGGCTGATCGACGACGACGGCCGGGAGCGCGCGGTGTTCGCCCGGGTCAACGGGTTGTTCGGGCGCGATCCCGTGAACGGAACTCGCAACTTCGAGTTGCGTCTCGACGGTCCCCACGGCGAGTGGCGCTTCGGCGGCTCCCTGCGCGAGGGCGGCGAGGCGCAGGATGGCAAGCCGCAGGCGCGCTCCGGGGTGATCACCCTGGACGACCTGCCGGTGCCCGACCTGCTGCTGCTCTCGGGCCAGTCGAGCCTGCCGCTGACCACCGACCTCAAGCTCTCGGCCCGCGCCGACGTGAGCCTGACGGCCGGGCGGATCACGTCCATGAACGCCAAGGTCCATACCGGCGACGGCACCTTCCTGATCGAGGAGAAGGACTTCAACCCGGTCACGGTCGAGAGCCTGGACGCGACCCTGAACTGGGACGAGACCGGCCGGGTCATGTCGCTGACCGGCCTGGATTACCGGGGGGCCGGCAACGCGGTCCACCTGACCGGCGCCTGGACGGAGAGCCCGCCCGACGCCGCCACCGCCTGGACCGCGACGCTCGCGAGCCGCGACGCCGTCC
>NZ_VRVD01000723.1:0-2159 GCF_008040015.1 Methylobacterium sp. WL18
GCCCTGACCCGGGTGGGCGCCGCGCCGCGCCGGCTGGAGCGCCTAGAATCGCTTGTCTTCGAGGCCGTGCTGCCGGCCCTGCGCCGCCGGGAGCCGATCCGCCGCACCCTGGCGGGGGTTTTGGTCGCAACCGATTCCGCCGGCACGGTGAGTCTGGCGCCGGCCCCGCTGCGCCGGCACAAGACCGCTGTTTGACGGATAGATGCTGCCCTCGCCGCAGGGGGGACCGGCTTACTTGGCAAGGAAGGCCCCCCCGCCTACATTGGCGAGGTGTGCACGGATGGACCGGCAAAGCCGCGCGATGTGTCCGTCTAGGGGGCCGCACGCACCAAGGATCGATCGATGAACCCGAATTTTCGCAACTTTGCCTTGTGGGTCGTCATCTTCCTGCTGGTGCTGGCCCTCGTCACCCTGTTCCAGAACCCGGGTCACCGGGGCGGCGGCAGCGAGATCGCCTACAGCCAGCTCCTCAACGACGCCGATTCCGGCAAGATCCAGTCGGTGGTGATTTCCGGGCAGGACGTGTCCGGCACCTATGTCGGGGGCGGCAACTTCACCAGCTACGCCCCCAACGACCCGAGCCTGGTCTCCAAGCTCCAGGGCAAGGGCGTGACGATCACCGCCCGCCCGCCGTCGGACAACACCCCCTGGTTCATCCAGCTGCTCGTGAGCTGGCTGCCGATCCTCGTCTTCATCGGCGCCTGGATCTTCCTGTCGCGCCAGATGCAGTCCGGCGCCGGCCGGGCCATGGGTTTTGGCAAGTCGAAGGCGAAGCTCCTGAACGAGGCCCATGGCCGCGTGTCCTTCGATGACGTCGCCGGCGTCGAGGAGGCCAAGGAAGACCTCCAAGAGATCGTGGAATTCCTCCGCGACCCCCAGAAGTTCCAGCGGCTCGGCGGCCGGATCCCGCGCGGCGTGCTGCTCGTCGGCCCGCCCGGCACCGGCAAGACCCTGATCGCCCGGGCGGTCGCGGGCGAGGCCAACGTGCCGTTCTTCACCATCTCGGGCTCCGACTTCGTCGAGATGTTCGTGGGCGTCGGCGCCAGCCGCGTGCGCGACATGTTCGAGCAGGCCAAGAAGAACGCCCCCTGCATCATCTTCATCGACGAGATCGACGCCGTCGGCCGCCATCGCGGCGCCGGCCTGGGCGGCGGCAACGACGAGCGCGAGCAGACCCTGAACCAGCTCCTCGTGGAGATGGACGGGTTCGAGGCCAACGAGGGCGTCATCATCATCGCGGCGACCAACCGCCCCGACGTGCTCGACCCGGCGCTGCTGCGTCCGGGCCGGTTCGACCGCCAGATCATGGTGCCGAACCCGGACGTCACCGGCCGCGAGCGCATCCTGCGGGTCCACGTCCGCAAGGTGCCGCTGGCCCCCGATGTCGACCTCAAGGTGATCGCCCGCGGCACCCCCGGCTTCTCGGGCGCCGACCTGATGAACCTCGTCAACGAATCGGCGCTGCTGGCCGCCCGTCGCGGCAAGCGCATCGTGACGATGCACGAGTTCGAGGACGCCAAGGACAAGGTCATGATGGGCGCCGAGCGGCGCACCCTGGTGATGACCGAGGACGAGAAGCGGCTCACCGCCTATCACGAGGGCGGCCACGCCATCGTGGCTTTCAACGTCCCGGCCACCGACCCGGTGCACAAGGCGACCATCATCCCGCGCGGCCGTGCCCTCGGCATGGTCATGCAGCTGCCCGAGCGCGACAAGCTCTCCATGAGCTTCGAGCAGATGACCTCGCGGCTGGCGATCATGATGGGCGGCCGCATCGCTGAGGAGATGACCTTCGGCCGGGACAAGGTGACCTCGGGCGCCCAGTCGGACATCGAGCAGGCGACCCGGCTCGCCAAGATGATGGTGACCCGCTGGGGCTTCTCGCCCGAGCTCGGCACCGTGGCGTACGGCGAGAACAACGACGAGGTCTTCCTCGGCATGTCGATGGGCCGGCAGCAATCGGTCTCGGAATCGACCGCCCAGAAGATCGACGCAGAGGTCCGCCGCCTGGTCGAGACCGGCCTCGAGGAGGCCCGGCGCATCCTGGCCGAGCACAAGGACGACCTGGAGGCGCTCGCTCAGGGGCTGCTGGAATACGAGACGCTCTCGGGCGACGAGATCCGCAACCTGCTGAAGGGCCAGCCCCCGATCCGCGACGG
>NZ_VRVD01000724.1:0-2156 GCF_008040015.1 Methylobacterium sp. WL18
CCCCCCGCCCGGGCCCGGCGACGGCCGGGCCGCCCTGCGCACCGCTCAGGCGCCGGCCGAGTTCCAGGTAGAGGACGAGGTCGGCGATCTCCCGGTCGATCGCCTCACGCTGGCGCCGCAATGCGGAGAGCCGGGCCTCGATATCCTGTTCCGACAGACCCATCCGGTGTTCCCTTCAGCCGAACGGAACATCTAGCTCATTCCGTCTGTGTTGGGAACATTCTTTCCGAAACGCCGCGCCGGGGTGATATTCCCACCGCGCGGAACGAAGGGAACGGATCACATTCCCTTCTGGCCTCCCCGCATTCCCTTCACGGAGGCCGGGCGCGGCGGCACCAGCAGTGCACTGGGATCGGCCGGGTGCAGGGTCAGGCCGCCGTCGTCGAGCACGAGCGGCAGGCGCGGAAACACCTCGCGCAGATGCGCCAGATCGGCCTTGAAGGCCTGCCGGAAGCTGCGGATCGAGGCGTTCTCGGCCCCGAACTGCGCGTGCAGGTTGCTCCAGGTCAGCCGCAGCGGGCGCTGCAGGGACCGCAGCCGGTAGCCGGTCCAGAACAGCAGGTCGAGCTTGCGCGCCGAGCCCGAGAAGGCCCGGGCCGCCCGCACGTCCACGGGGAGCGCGTGCTTGATCAGCGTCTCGTAGAATTCCAGGTCGAAGCGGACCGTCCGCCCCGCCTCCTCGTCGCCCTCGCCGGCGCGCGGACGCCACAATTCGAGGCTGCGGAACGGCGGCACGTTGAGGGTGGTGGCGCTGTCGCGCCCGTCCCAGAGGCCGATCTGCATGGTGCAGGCGGCCAGCCGGTTCAGCTGCTCCTTGAACTGCCGGATGGTGCCGCGCTCGCCGCCCGTGACGGCAAACCCCATCTCGCGCATGAAGCCCGAGAGCGTCTCGGCGACCTTCACGGTCGGGCTGCGCTGGC
Source organism: Methylobacterium sp. WL18 (assembly GCF_008040015.1). Classification (NCBI taxonomy): domain Bacteria; kingdom Pseudomonadati; phylum Pseudomonadota; class Alphaproteobacteria; order Hyphomicrobiales; family Methylobacteriaceae; genus Methylobacterium; species Methylobacterium sp. WL18. The sequence continues at coordinate 921 of NZ_VRVD01000724.1, forward strand.
GCACCGCCTCGGTGCAGAGGTGCAGCAGAACCAGCCTGGCCTTCGGCCCGTAGGGCAGCCCCTGCGGCGCGAAGGCGCCGGTCTCCGGATCCTTGATCCGCCCGGCCATCAGGCTGAGCGAGTTGCGCCCGTAGGTGCGGGAGAATTCGCGCACCGGACCGGGATCGCGATAGGGCAGGCCGCACAGCGCCAGCACCGAGTGGATGTGCTGCAGGCTCGACGGCAGGGCCGGCTCGTTCTCGATCACCAGGCGGACCGCGTCGCGTCGGCGCTGGTCGCGCGACAGCTGGGCCCGGCGGAGTTCCTGCGCCCCGAGAACGGCGGCCTGCGCGTCGCGCTCGCGCTGGCGATGCAGCACGTGCTCGACGATCTGGGCGAACAGGAAGCCGCCGCGCGCCGCCTCGATCTCGGCCCGCAGGTCCGCGTCGTGGATCCCGGCGATTTTCTCCTCGATGCCCATCGCCCCTCAGCCCGAGCCGCACGCGGAACCCGTCCCCCCGGCAGGCGGAGGGGCGGCCCGATCCTGCCATGCCACGATTCGCCGGCCGGGGCTCCGGTCCGATCCGGCTTGTCCCGGCAATCCACGGTTCCCCGGGGCTCTCGCGGGCCTGCGCGGCGCAGAGTTGCATACGCACGGATCGGGGGTCTGGGCCCACGCAGAGTTCGATACGCCCGGGCCTCGGGTTTCTATCCCCGCATTCCACCGGTCCGGGCCGGAATCCGCGCCGAATCCGATACGCAACCGCGCAGAATCCAATGCACCCACCGGCCGGATCCGCGCAGACTCCGATACGCCGTCGCGCAGAGTCGCATGCGCACCCACGCAGAGTCGGATACGAAAACCAGGCCCAACCCTCTGATCGGGATGATGAATTCGCCATCCCATATAGTCTTCCGAACTGACTCTCTGAAAGATTCCCTCTTGATAATCTTCCTACTTAACGCGGCGATCGTTCGGTCTGAAGAACACACTCGGTTCCGTCGACATGCACATGGTTTGAAGGGAATATCCCGGATCCATCCACAGACCGGAGCGCCCGGGGAGAGGTCGGCGTTCAGGGAATCCGGGTCTGGGTCGCTCCGGACCCGATGTTTCCGACGGCTTCGGGTTGACGTGGGCTGTGCCGCCCGGTTTCTCGGGCCGACCCATTCTCGAAAGGCCGCGCCGATGCTCCCCTCCCCGATCGCGTTCCGATGACCGGCCGCCGCAACGACGGCCGCCCGGGCGGCCCGCCC
>NZ_VRVD01000725.1:0-2156 GCF_008040015.1 Methylobacterium sp. WL18
ACTATATATCCGCAATAAGTAGAGGACACTCAATTCGATCGCCCATATATGCCCGCCGATTGGCGGCGATATGGTTAAATACTATCCTAAAAATCAATCTTTGAGCAAGCGTATCCCGCCGGGATTCGGGCGCCGATCCCGGCGGCGGCTGCCGGCAGGGTCCGGACCGGTACGCCCGGTCTCAGGCCAGATGCAGGTAGGCCGGGTCGAACAGGCCGCGCTCCATCAGCCCGTCGAGGTCGTGGATCGTCAGGCGCCGGCCCCGCAGGCCGATCAGGCCGCCGGTGCGCAGCGCCTTCAGGGTGCGGTTGATATGCACGCTGGTCTGGCCGAGGGCGTCGGCGAGGTCGGGCTGGGTGATCGGCATCGGGATCGTGTTCCCGTCCGCGAGGCCGACCCGGGCGAGCCGCAGGTACAGCTCGCAGAACAGGTGCGCCAGGCGCTCGATCGCCGAACGGCGCCCGACGCTGGCGATCCATTCGCGCTGGAGCGCCGTGGTGTCGCGCATCTCCCGCCACAGGCACTCCTCCACCGCCGGCCGGGTCCGGATCGCCTCGCCGATCTGGTCCGGCGCGATCCGGGCGACCGTGACCGGGGTGATCGCCCCGATGGCGTGGTCCAGGCGCGGCCAGCGGGCCGGTGAGGGGTCGCACAGGTCACCCGGCAGGAGCAGCGAGACGATCGCCCGCCGACCGTCCGGAAACTGCTTGTAGCGACAGGCCCAGCCGTCGAGGATCAGGTGGGTGTGGTGCGGGTCTTCGTGCTGCCCGACGATGTCCTGGCGCGGCGCGACGGGGCGGATGTGCTGCCGGGCGAGTCCGTCGAGGGCCGCGCGATCCTCGGGCCCGAGCCGGACGTGCCGCTCCATCTTCCGCACGAACGGGTTGTTCACGGCGACCTCCGGTCAGAGGCCGCCGTGCCGATGCGGCTCCGGGACGGCCGGCCATCCGTGGTCGGATCGCCCCACCCGCAGCCGGCGCGCGGCGGCCAGGCGGGCGTGGAAAAAGGGATCCGGGCAGCCCCGGTGCGCCCCGAACCGCGCGACGACGCTGCTGATGGATGCCCACCGCACGAAGACGACTGTTGTCACAGGTATGTTGCGGTCCGAGCGTCGAAGTCTGGTTGTCTCGACGGCTTATGCCGCGACCGGGCGTGCCCGCGCCAACCTGTGTTAACCACCGCTGAGCCCTTTGGCCGCCCCGTCACGCGGCGGCGGCTCCTACGGAATCGGCCATTTGGGCGCGCCGTGTGCCCAGGGGCTGCGGCTCACCCACGGTGGTGTCCTCGGCGGTCTGGTGCTCCATCTCGGCGTTCAGCTGGGCGCCGGCGAGCACGATCATGGTCGAGATCCAGATCCAGGTCATGAAGCCGATGGCCGCGCCGAGGGAGCCGTAGGTCTTGTTGTAGCTGCCGAAATGGGCGACGTACCACGAGAACAGCAGCGACGCGACGAGCCACAGGAGGGCCGCCGCGGCGCCCCCGGGGGTCACCCAGCGCCAGCGCGGCGCGTCCCGGCTCGGGCCGTAGCGGTAGAGCAGGGCGAGCCCGAGCAGGACCGCCACGAGCAGCGCCGGCCAGCGCAGCAGGGTCAGCCACCAGGCATCGGTCCCGAGCCCGACATAGGTCAGCACCACCGGCAGCACCACGACCGCGGCCAGAGCCAGGATCAGGAACGCCAGCGCCCCCGCGGTGAAGCCGAGGGAGACCACGTTGAGCAGGACGAAATTGCGCTTCTCGCGCTCGTTGTAGACGATGTTGAGGGCGTCGAAGACGTGCTTCACGCCGCCGTTGGCGCTCCAGATCGACAGGACGATGCCGACGACCAGGCTCAGGCCCAGCGCGGTGTTGCCCTTCTCGTTCAGGCGCTTGACCTGGTCGCCGATGATTTCCAGGGCGCCCTGGGGCAGGACGCCCTGGAGGCTGGCGATCTGGTCGTTGATTGTCGAGGCGTCGGCCACGAGGCCGTAGCAGGAGACCAGCGCGGCCACCGCCGGGAAGATCGCCAGCAGGGTGAAGAAGGTGACGCCGGCCGCGATCAGCGACAGCCGGTTCTCGCCGATGTCGCGGTAGGTGCGCAGCGCGATGTCCTTCCAGCCCTTGGCGGGGATCTCCGCCGGATGGCTGGCGCCGCGCCCGCGATCGGCCTGGCGGCTCGC
>NZ_VRVD01000726.1:0-2151 GCF_008040015.1 Methylobacterium sp. WL18
GCGCCTGCCCGCCGCCCCAGCCCTCGATGCCGGCGATCCGCCAAGCCATCCTGGATCACCTCAGTCAGCCACCACCGCGGCGATGCCCGCACTGTGACGCCGTTCTCAATCTGCCACCCTGAAGTCAGACTGCCAAAGTAGTGCTAGGTCGCGGACTCATAAAGTTCGTAGCCAGACCCGAACGGCGGCGAGTTTGACGCTGGCAAGAAAGTTGTCGGGATCCTTGTCGTAGCGGGTGGCGACGGCACGGAAGTGCTTGATCTTGCTGAAGAAGCGTTCGACCCGATTGCGGTACTTGTACAGGAACGGGCTGAAGGCCAAGACCTGCTTTCGGTTGGGCATCGGCTTCACGTTCGCCCAAGCACCCTGCTCGGACATCCGGGCTCGCAGCGCATCGCTGTCGTAGGCCCGGTCACCTAGCAGGACCTGGCCTTCACCCAGCCCGCCCAGCATGTCGGTCGCCGAGCGCCCGTCATGCGCCTGACCGGGCGTGATCTTCAGCGCAACGGGACGGCCCTCGGCATCCACCAGCGCGTGGATCTTGCTGGTCAGGCCGCCCCGTGAGCGACCCATGCCACCGGATCCGCCGTCTTTTTTTTGGCGCAGGCTGCATGCTGGTGCACCCGCACGCTGGTGGCGTCGATCATCTGCAGATCGCCCTCGTAAGCCTTCGACACAGCAGCCAGAAGCCGATCCCAAATGCCGCGCTTGCGCCAGCGCCGGAAGCGGTTGCCGCAGGTCGTGTAGGGCCCGTAACGCGCCGGGATGTCGGCCCACGGCGCACCCGTGCGCAGCCGCCAGAAGATCCCGTTCAGCACCCGTCGGTCGTCCACCCGATCCTTGCCGCGTACGTCCGTCGGCAGAACCGGCTCGATCACCGCCCACTCTGCGTCCGTCAGGTCAAACCGCGCCATCCTCGGTCCTCCATTCGGAGAACCAACGACGCCCCGACCAAACCGTGCCACCCGTTATGGGTTCACGACCTAGGCCACATGGGCGCAAGCAGCGCTCCGCCAGCAGCATCGGACTTGCCGATTAACTTAGCCGCCCATCTTTTTAATATATTTTGCCGGATACAAATTTTATTGCCTTGCAGATTTAAGCAAAGCGCCGATACCAATCGGATTTCCGCATGTCAATCTTAGCGTTATTTGTAGATTCGGATCAAATACGCCAAGAATTTAATTGCCGTTACTTGTAAACTCTCCGCTATTCGCAGGTAAAATATTGCCGCGATACGGCCTGATCAAATGAATCCGATGCAACACGATCAGGATCGCGCGCGCGATATCGTCCGATATGGAAAATTCCGGTCGCCTTGGCCCGTGACGACGATCGATATCGAGGCGTGGGGGCTGGTCCCCCTGCGATCGTCACCCGGTCCCGTGTGGAAACGCGCTGAGGTGTTTTTCGGAGTCGTCCATCATGCGGCCAAGCAGCGTGTCCCGGCCTAGAGGCGACGAAGGCGTGGAGGCCGGACTGATGCGCGTTCACCCCGCGTCGCGCAGGGGGATCCGGTACCGTTGCGGTATCCCGGAGATCCGGTCGCCGCGAACTGAGCTCACCCGAACGCGTGGACGCGCTTGACGATCACCTGAGTCCTTTCGGTCGGGGGTTGGACGCCCGTCCGGCCCGCGAGTTCCCTCTCGACCCTCCGTTCGAGTTTCCGCGCGCGCGAGATATCGAAGCGGGTCTGCATCTCCATCAGCATTTCCATGCGGGACCCGAACACCTTCTCGATCCGTAGAGCCAGTTCGGCCGTGAGTGGGGCCTTCTCGTTCAGGAAGTCGGACAGCGTTTGGCGCGTCACGTTGAGCAGGCTGGCCGCAGCCATGACGGCCAGGTTGCGCGGCTCAAGGACATTGCGACGAACGAACCCGCCAGGATGGCAGGGATTCTCTGATACATAAGGTGAATTCATAATGATTCCCTCACTGGATTTTGAACCATCAACGAATAGGTGACAGATCGAAACCTGCTATTTTAGATGATATGGCATTAAAACTTATCTCTCCTTGGGGATCGAGAATTTTACGCTACAGATCAAAAAGGTTCCGTGATTTTTTCAACACTGAAAACATAGATATAAATCCGTGGACTTGATTAAACGACATCTTTGATGCCCACAAAAAAGTTTATAATATTTAAATT